>JALSPZ010000230.1 GCA_026985675.1 Flavobacteriales bacterium | reverse complement strand
TTCCCCATTGGTCGCCACCGCTTCCTGTGGGTAATGTTACGGTATTTCCGTTTGAAATGGTCAGTTGTGTTCCATTTACCGATAAGTTTTGCAACTCGTTTGTGGTTGAATGGTCGGCATCGTTTACGTCGTCGCCGTCAGCCAAACCGCTTGGTACGTTGGTTAAATCGTTAAAACTTCCGCTAAATGTATTGCCTGCCTTTTCGGCAAACTTAGCATAAGGTACGGCTTTTAGTTCGTTGGTGCCAAAATCTTGGTAACCGCTACCGCTGTCTATTTCTACTTTTAAAAAATACGGATTGTTAGCCCAATCAATCGTTGTAAAATTACCCGACACCGTATTTCCTTCGCCTACGATAGCGCTCACTATTCCGTTGGCATCGGTTGTTGCTGATTGTGTTTCTTGATACACATTGGTAGCTCCGTTTTCTAATACCGTAAACTTGATGTTTACTGCTTGGTTGCTCAATGCACTGCCTCCATTGGCAATAAGTGCTTTGTAATTAAATCCGCCTCCTTGTGCGAACATTAAACTGTTTAGCAATAATGCTAGTGCTAATAATACTTGTTTTTTCATAAGACTTAATTTTAATATTAAATTTTTCAAAGCCAATCACACGATGGCTTTATCTGTTTTTATGAGGTAAAAGTACATTTTAACACTACTGAAAAAGAAATTATTTGGTGAACGGCACGTTTTTTTTAGTGAACGGCTGTTTTTTTTGAGGGAAGGATTTTTATAAAAGCGAAATGGAGTTCATTAAATCCTTTTTATAAGATTTACCTATAGGCAATTTTTTGTGGTTTATAAAGACATAACCTTCAAATAAAGAATCAATTTTGTTTACGTTTACAAGATAGGTCCGGTGAATTCTAATAAAATTTTTATCTTTTAATTTTTCACACATAGTTTTAAGGGTAAAACTCAGTAAATATTCTTTTTTTTCGCAAATGAGCTTGGTATAATTATCATAGGCTTCTAAATACTGAATGGCTGTTTTGTCTATTTTAATGAGTTCGCCTTTATTTTTAATAAAAAAGGTGTTATTGATTAAATTTTTTTCTTCTTGGAGTTGTTCATGTTTAAAAAGAGATATTTCTATGTTAGAACGCAGTCCAGCCTCATTAAAAGGCTTACTTAAAAAACCGGAAGGATTGGTCTGCTTTACTTTGTCAAGCGTATCCTTGTCAGATAAAGAAGTCAAAAATATAAACGGAATATTAAATTTAGCATTGATTTTTTCGGCAAGCATAATACCGGTAATATCACCAATAATGTTGATATCCAAAAGAATTAAATCGGGTTGTAACTCTTCAATATCATAGAGGGCTTCTTTGGCATTATCTGCAATACCACAAACGGTATAAGCCTCTTTATGAAGTGCGTGAGCAATCGTATCTGCTATCAAGGGTTCATCTTCTACAATGTATATTTTCTTTTCCATTTTACAATATTTTAAATCGTTTGATACGTAAAGTTATTTCAGTACCGTGTTGGTGCGTGATGGTCAAAGTGGCTTTTAGTTTTCTGGAAAGTGAATGGATGAGTTTCATCCCAAATGATTTTTCATTTTTGCTTTTTGGCTTAAAGCCGGAACCGTTATCATTCACTTGTAAAATCAATTCATCTGCCTCGTGGAATAGCTTAATAGTTATTTTTGCTTTTCCATCTTTTTTATCAAATGCGTGTTTTAGCGCATTTACAATCAGTTCATTAATAATAATACCAATAGGTGTAATGGTATCAATATCTAAAATCATCTTTTCAACTGTAATATCAAGGCTAATGGCTTCATCGGTAACGTGATGTGATTGAAAGATGTCATTTGCTAAATCGTGTATATAATCGCTTACTTCTACGCCTGTAAGATGATTGTTTTGATACAGTTTTTGATGAATAAGCGCCATTGATTTTACGCGTATTTGTCCGTCTTTTACAGAACTTGCCGCTTTTTCATCCGTAATATTTTCAGATTGTAAATAGAGTAAGCTGGAAATCATTTGCAAGGAATTTTTTACCCGATGATGTGTTTCTTTAAGTAAGATTTTATTGTCTTTAAGTGCTTTGGCTATTTGCTTGTTTTTTCCTTTAAGAATGATATTATTTTTTTGTCTGAGATAATATAATCTGTAGGATAATATTGCTAAAATAAAGAGTGTCAATAAACCTAA
>JALSPZ010000229.1 GCA_026985675.1 Flavobacteriales bacterium | reverse complement strand
TATCATCATAATTAAAAGTATGGTTTTTGCCTTTTGTAAAAAATAATATAGTTTCTTGTCCGTTGCTGTATTTTCTTTTGGCACTTCCCAAACCGTCTCTTTTGTCCCAAGTTATCCAATTTTGAAAAATCATTCCTTGTGCAACCAGATGTTGCAAAATAAAAGCACTATTGTAAGGTGTATTAAATATATATAAACTTCCGTTTTGTTTTAGTTTTTTTATACTCTCGTCAATCCAAGCAAATGTCCAATCTAAAAAATCTTTTTCCGTTTTGAAAGTATCCCAATCCGCTTTTTTCATATTGTAGGGTGGGTCGGTAACAATCAAATCAATGCTGTTATCAGTTACTTTTGTTTTTAAAAAATCAAATACGTCTAAATTGTATATTTTAATATGAGTCATTTTCTAAAAATATTTTTCTAATAAATTTTCAATAGATTTTAACTGCGATACTTGAATTGCGTGAGCCGGCTTTGGAAACCTATTATTAATAGGAGGCAAGCCTTCATAATAACCGGATAATACTACTTTTTCAGGCTTGTTATCGCCCGTAATGAAGGTTTGGACATAAATATCCGCTATGTGATTTTTTGCTTGTCTTTCATCAATAAGTAGGTTATATTTAGAAATATTTTCATTTAATTTCAATAATTTTGTGCCGTATGTTTTTACATCAATTTCTTTATTTTTTATTTTAAAATCAAAACCATCATCCACGGTTCCAATGATAAAGTTATAGACAAACTGCTCCTTTTTAATTTTATCAAATCTATCTCTATCATTTACCCCTTTATATTTAATTTTAAAATGTTCTGTAACAATTGATAAAAAAGAGAATTCTCCTAAATAACCAAAAATAAGATTTTGTAAATGATGTTTTTCGTCATATTTCCCATAACCTTTCCTTGGATACTCATAAACAATCCTTTGCTTGGCAAAAAAAACAGCAGCATTATACATTTCGTTTGATATATCTACTATTATCATAACGATTATATTTTTTTACACTTTGCAATTTCAAATTTATAATTTTTTTATAGCTTTCCATAATCTCGTATCCTACAAAGTTTCTTTCCAATTCCTTTGCCACTTTTAGTGTTGTTCCACTTCCTGCAAAAGGGTCTAAGACGGTATCTCCGACAAATGTAAACATACGCACACAACGTCTGACAATTTCTTCGGGCATTATTGCCGAATGTTCACCAAAAGCCAAGTCGTTTTTATTGGGTATGGGAATATCCCAAATTTGCTTTGTAAACTCAACCCATTCTTTTTCAGTCAGTTTACTTTTTTCTTTAATTTCTTTTGGCACTTTGTTAATCGGTTTGCCGTCCTTAACATAGACACTGATAAATTCGCTTGTGTTTTGAGCATAAAAATTTCTCGGATAAGGATAACTACCGAACATTAGTTTTTTTGAGCCGTTTGTTCTATTCCAAATATAAGTATCATACAAAAACATTTTTGTATTTTCACGATATAATATAGAATGTTGTATATCCGCATTCAAATCAAAAATATGACGATTATAATGTGTTGAAAATTCATTTTTTTTCATTGGCATTAATGGAACATTTATACAAAGTTTACCGTTTGGTTTTAAAACTCTTTCCGCTTCAATCCATACTTTTAATAATTCGTTGATAAAACTTTTATAATCGGCAATATCTCCAATTTGTCCTTTGATTTTATTTGAATGTTTTTCGGTTTGATAACCGTTTTTTGAATAATCTTTTATGTTAAAATAAGGTGGTGAAGTAACAATCAAGTCAATACTATTGTCGGGAATTTCCGACATATCTTGTGCGTTTTTGAAGTAAACCTTATTTTTAAATTCTTGCATTATTTATTTTTTTGTAAAGGTAATAATTTATTTTATGTGTAATGGGAATATTTTGAATAGTTAGTTACAGTAATCAAATTATAGAACTATTTTTTTCTTAGAAAAGCTATAAAGAAACAAAACAATTGCCATAAAAATAGCTATTCTGGCAATAATATCTCCATATTTTGTATAGAAAGTTTCGTTATTATTTAAGCGGACCTCAGCCAATATTTTACCTCTTTTGTCATAATCCAATTTCTTTATAATTTCACCTCTTTGATTGATATAACCAGAAATCCCTGTATTTGCCGAATGAACCAAATCCCTTCTGTTTTCAATAGCACGTAATC
>JALSPZ010000228.1 GCA_026985675.1 Flavobacteriales bacterium | reverse complement strand
AAATAGGGACCAATCGATAGATAAAAGCTTCTTTTAAATTCAAAAAAGTAAAGCCGTAGCGAATGGCTCTACGCAAAATCCTGCGAATAACATATCCGGCGCCGGTATTGGAAGGCAATTGTCCGTCTGCTATTGAAAAAGCAACGGCACGCACATGGTCGGCAATAACTCGCATAGCAATATCCTTCGGAGTGTCTTTTCCGTATTTATAGCCCGAAATTTGTTCTATTTTATTAATTAAAGGCATAAAAATATCGGTATCATAATTGGATTTTTTCCCTTGAATAACCATTGCCAAACGTTCAAATCCCATTCCGGTATCTACATGTTTTTGAGCTAATTTTTCCAGCTTTCCGTTGGCTTTGCGGTTGAATTCCATAAAAACCAAATTCCAAATTTCAATTACTTCGGGATGATCTTGATTGACCAATTGCTCTCCAGGAATTTTTTTTCGTTCTTCGTCGGAGCGTAAATCTACATGGATTTCAGATGAAGGTCCGCAAGGACCGGTAGCGCCCATTTCCCAGAAATTATCTTTTTTATTTCCGAAAAGAATACGTTCTTCGGGTATATGTTTTTTCCAAATATTATAAGCTTCCATGTCTTTCTCCAAATTTTCCGATGCATCTCCTTCAAAAACGGTTACATACATTCGGTTTTTATCAATTTTATAAATTTTCGTTAATAATTCCCAAGCCCAGGCAATAGCTTCTTCCTTAAAATAATCTCCGAAACTCCAATTTCCTAACATTTCGAACATTGTATGATGATATGTATCCAAGCCCACTTCTTCCAAATCGTTGTGTTTGCCTGATACCCTTAAACATTTCTGTGTATCTGCAATTCTTTTGTATTCCGGATTTTTGTATCCCAAAAAATACTCTTTAAATTGATTCATCCCGGCATTGGTAAACATCAAAGTTGGGTCATCTTTCAAAACAATGGGAGCAGAAGGTACTATTTTGTGTCCCTTCGATTGAAAGAAATCGAAGAAAGCTTTTCTTATTTCATTAGATTTTAACATATTGATAAAATTTTTTTATTAACTTTGCCAAGCTAAATACTTTAACAAGTATAAAGTTTTAAGGCAACAAAAATAAAACAATTTTATGAGTAAAAGGAAATTAATTTACGATCCGGAAACTTTATCTTACAAACCGGTGGAATCTTCCCGAAAAAAATGGTTTTTGGTTTTTGTAGCGGGTTTGATTACGGGTTTGTTGGTATTGTTTGCTCTGTTGTCAACCCCCAATGATATGATTACCACTCCTCGTGAGAAAGTATTGTCGCGAGAAAATGAGAATTTGAAATTAAATTATGAGCTGCTTCAACGAAAATTTAATAAAATTGAAACAGTTTTAAATGATATCAAAAAAAGAGATAATAATATTTATCGTGTGATTTTCGAAGCAGATCCTATATCTGATGATGAACGTCAAGCAGGCTATGGAGGAGTTGATTTATATAAAAATTTAGAAGGAACTTCAGATCAAAATTTGATAAAAAAGACTTTAAAACAAGCTGATCAATTGGAAAAACAGTTGGTGGTACAGTCTGAATCTTTTGATGAAATAGTAAAATTAGCTAAGGAAAAAGAAAAGTTTTTGACACATTTGCCGGCTATTCAACCGGTAGAGAATAAGGATCTGACTCGTATGGCTTCGGGTTATGGTATGAGAATTCATCCGATATTGAAACGCCCACGTATGCACTATGGGATGGATTTTACTGCTCCTACCGGAACTCCCATTTATGCAACTGCTGACGGAATAGTAAAACATGCCGGTTGGAAAGCCAATGGTTTTGGAAATCATGTAGTGATTAATCATGGTTTCGGTTATGAAACTTTATACGCGCATATGTCCAAAGTTGCCGTTAAAAAAGGTCAAAAAGTAAAAAGGGGGCAAATTATTGGTTATGTAGGAAATACCGGATTGTCTGCCGGACCGCATTGTCATTATGAAGTGCATGTCAATGGAAAAAAAGTCAATCCAATCAATTATTATTATAATGACCTTACACCCGAAATGTATGCCCAACTTCGAAAATTGGCATCCGAAGAAAATCAATCTTTGGATTAATATTTTTAAGTCTTCATTGAAAAATTAACAAAAAAATAAAAAATTTGTTTTATTAACATTTTTTTATATATATTTGCTTTATAATAAAATAATAGCCTATAAGTACATATTTACTATTTTAAATAATAAATTTCAATTTTACAGTCTGATTATCAGATAAGTAATTATATACAAAAATAGTAAATATGGAAAAACTTAAAGTTCTTACCGATTCAAAACTTATTCTTCTTTATCAGGAAGGAAATCACGATGCTTTGGAAATTTTATTAAAAAAACACCGCGATAAGATATTCGGTTTTATTTATTCCAAAGTAAAAAAACAAGAACTGACCGAAGATCTTTTTCAAGATACCGTTTTTAAAATAGTAAGAACACTTAAATCCGGAAAGTATATAGAAGAAGGTAAATTTTTACCTTGGGTTATTCGTATAGCTCATAATATCACAATTGATTACTTCCGTAAAAACAATAAAATGAAAAAAGTTTATGAAACGGAAGAGTTTTCTATGTTTGATATTTTGCAAGATTCCGGTTTGAATGCGGAAAAACAGATGATAAGAGGACAGATGATAAAAAAAATTCGTGAATTGATAGAACTGTTACCCGAAGAGCAAAAATTGGTATTAAAATTAAGAATTTATGAAGAACTTTCTTTTCAAGAAATTTCCGATAAAACCGGTGTAAGTATCAATACGGCATTGGGTCGTATGCGTTATGCGCTTATTAATTTACGTAAAATTATTGAAAAAAAGAAAATAAATTTCTTGGAATAAAATAATTTGTGGTTTTCTTGCGTTTAATAAGTTAAAAAACAAACAGCTTATGCAAGAAAACTATCTTTTGGAAGAAAAATTAAATCAAAAAATCAAGATGGCTATTTGTTATTCAAAAGCCTTACAAGTCTTGCGGTTAAAAAACCGTAAAAAAATCGAACTGATTTTAAATTAGTTTAAGTGATCTCAACAAAAAGTCGCGCCATTTTGCGACTTTTTGTTTATTGTTTATCTCTTCTGGATTATTTTTATTATTTTTACCGAAACAAACACTTATTTATGCAAATTGATAACCAGAAGATAATTCCGCATATAATTGCAATTTTTGTTTTTATTTTGGTTTCCATCGGATATTTCAGTCCGGTCTTACAAAACAAGATTTTAAATCAATCCGACTTGGTCCAAGCTAAAGGTATGGAACACGAGAGAGAAGTATATAAAGAGAAAGAAGGAAAAGAAATCTATTGGACAAATTCGGCTTTCGGAGGAATGCCTACCTATTTGTTGGGGGCTTCATATCCTCACAATTACGTTTTGAAGTTGCAAAAAGTATTAAATTTTTTACCGCGTCCTGCAAATTTCCTTTTTCTTTATTTTTTAAGCTTCTATTTGTTGATGTTGGTAATGAAGGTCGATTGGAAATTGGCAATTATGGGAAGTTTGGCTTTTGGATTCTCAACTTACTACATTATAATCATAGGTGTAGGTCATTTGGCTAAGGTCAGAGCTATAGCCTATTTTCCTTTGGTATTAGCCGGTATTTTATTGGTTTTTGAACGAAAAAAATATCTTTGGGGATTTTTTTTAACAACTTTGGCTTTGGCTTTGGAGATTAATTCCGGACATTACCAAATGACTTATTATTTGCTTTTTGCAGTATTGATTTTGGGATTATATTTCCTGATAGATGCTTATCGTATGCATCAATTGAAAAATTTTGGAAAGGAATTGGCGATTCTTATTGTCGCAGCAATTTTATCCTTTTCAATGAATCTCAATCATATTTTACCTGCCCGTCAATATGTGCAAGAAAGTATTCGCGGAAAACAAATTTTGACTATTACTCCCGACGGGAAAACCAAGCCCGTTAAAGAAGGCTTGGATTATAATTATATTACGGAATACAGTTACGGACTAGCCGAAACTTTTAATTTGTTGATCCCTCGTTTTATGGGAGGCTCTAATATGGAAAACTTGGGTAAAAAATCACATTTTTACAGGGCTTTACTTGATAAAACTAACGAAAGAACTGCACTTGATTTGACCAAAAGTGTCAGTACGTATTGGGGCGAACAACCCATAGTTGCTGCACCTGCTTATATCGGGGCAAGTGTAATTTTTCTTGCCTTTTTATCTTTGTTTTTTTATAAAGGAAAACATAAAAAATGGATACTTACGACTTTGGTGTTGGTATTATTGCTTTCGTGGGGTAAAAATTTTTCTTTATTAACAGATTTTTTTATCAAATATATTCCGCTTTATAATAAATTCAGGACCGTAGCATCCATCCAGGTAATTTTGGAATTTTTGATTCCGATTTTAGCGGTTTTGGGTTTGTATGCTTTTATAAATTCGGATGAGAATCAACAACAAAAAAAGAAAAAATTGCTTAAAGTCTATTATGGCTTTGCAGGTTTGCTATTGTTATTTATAGTGATGGGGGGGGCTTTTTTTACTTTTGAAAGTCCTAACGATGCTTGGTATGCCAAATACGGACTATTACAAGCATTGATTGAAGACCGTAAGGATATGTTGCGATATGATAGTATCCGTTCTTTGTTTTTTATTACACTTGTTTTTGTCGGACTATGGTTTTATTTGAAAGATAAAATCAATAAAAATATTTTGATAGTCTTGTTTACGCTTACTATTTTACTGGATTTAGCAGGTGTGGATAAACGTTATGTAAATAATGATAATTTTGTTGACGCTGATTATTTCGATAGAGTTTTCAGACCGTCTATACTTGATAAACAAATTTTAAAAGATAAATCCTATTACCGGGTTATGAATCTTACACGAAATCCATTAACTGACGGAATTACTTCATATTTTCATAAACAATTGGGAGGCTATCACGCAGCAAAACCCCGTAGAATACAAGATATTTTTGATTTTTATATGAACAATGGAATACAACCACAGATATTGAATATGTATAATGTCAAATATTTGATGGTCCCTGCCGAAAAAAATTCGGAAATTCAACAAAATCCGGAAGCCAATGGAAATGCTTGGTTTGTAAAAGGCGTAAAAAAAGTTTCCGGTGACAATGAAGAAATATTGGCATTAAAAAATTTGTCCACCAAAGATACCGCAGTAATTCAAACGAAATATATTAAACGATTACCCGAGATTGGTAGAGATAGTTTGGCATATATAAAGCTATTGTCTTACCATCCCGAGAAATTGGTTTATGAATCAAAAAATTCGTCCGAAGGTTTGGCGATTTTTTCAGAGAACTATTATCCTTATGGATGGAAAGCAAGTATTGACGATAAACCTGTTAATATTTTAAAAGCGGATTATTCTTTGCGTGCATTATTAATTCCGGCAGGAAAGCATCGTGTAGTTTTTGAATTTGTCCCCGAAATTGTTAGTAAAAGCGGACAAATTTCATTAGTTGCTTATATCGTATTTGTTTTATTGATGTTAGTCGGAATTTATTATTATAAAAAGCAAAAGACTTATGAAGCAAGATAAAAAATATACATTGATTGTTCCTACTTATAATCGTCCTGAATTGTTGGATGAATTTTTGAAAAGTTTGGAAGTTCAAAAATTTAATCCCGATGATTTTGAAATTTTGATAATCGATAATAATTCCGAAAATAATGTAAAAAAGCAGCTTGATGATTTTGTAAATAAAAACCCTGTTTTTTCGCAAGTGATAAAATACGTACACGAACCAAAGCAAGGAGTTGGTTATTGTTGGAATACCGGAATTTTACAAGCCCAAGGACAATTATTGATTTTTACGGATGATGATGCTGCTTTGCATTATGATTATTTTAAAACAATTTCGGAAGATTTTAAGTTGCCTATTGAAAATATTGCAGGAGGAGGTCATGTGTCCCCGGTTTTTGAACATCAGAAACCCGCTTGGATATATAAGTATATTATGCCGGTTTTTGCAGAAATAAATTTGGGTAAAAAAAGTAAGTTTCCCAAAAACAAACATCCGTTCGGAAGTAATATGATTATTTCCAAAGATGTTTTTGAAAAAGTAGGAAAATTTGATCATAACATTATAAAAGATTTGAAAGTTATACCGCCGGGAATCTTGGAAAAAGAATTTTTTTCCAGAGTAAAAAAATCCGGTATCCCCGTTTATTATTTTCATGATTTGGTAGTCTGGCATTTTATACCCCAAGAAAAAATGTCCAAAGATTACGTAAAAGATCAAATAGTGGAATCTATGCGTATCAAGAAAGATATCAGTAGAGAAAAAGGGTTTTTCAGTTATTTGCTTTTGCTGGGAAAGGAAATTTTTAAATGGTTTGCCGCTTTCTTTTTATGGTTTTATTATATACTTTCTTCCCAGTGGGAGAAAGCTTCCATGTTGTTGCGAATAAGGCGTTGGAAAACCAAAGAGTTGTTGGGTTTCACTTAATATTTTAATTGTTTTAGAGAATTAATGTTATTGTAAAAAAATATGAAAAAAATTTATAAAATTTTACTATTGACTATACTTTTTTCAGCTTGTAAAAAAGAAGTTAAAATACAAGTGAACATAGCTCATGCTCAACAAAACAAAAATATAAAAATTAATATTGATAATATCAACAATTCGGATATTGATGATATAAAAATCTTTATAGATGGCAAAGAATTTAAAACTTTAAATTACTCACCTGTTTTTGATATTGTACTGGACAAGCGGTTTTTATTAGGAAATCATCAAATGGTTTTTATTTTTACAAAAGATGGGGAAGAGCTTAAAAGAATCGAAAAAAACTTTGTTTTGTTTGCAGAAAATTCACCGAAAATTTATAAATACGAGTTGGTTAATACTTATCCGCACGATATGCAGGCATTTACACAGGGTTTGGAATTTTATAAGGATACATTATACGAAGGAACCGGTTTATATGGACATTCGAGTTTAAGGAAGGAGGAGCTTAAAACCGGACAAATTTATAAAAAGATTGATTTGGAAAAAAAATATTTCGGCGAAGGTATTACTGTTTTAAATGATAAAGTTTATCAATTGACTTGGAAAAGCGGAATTGGCTTTGTTTATGATACCGGTTTTAACTTGCTTAAAACTTTTCAATATCAGCAAAGCAAAGAAGGTTGGGGCTTATGTAACGACGGAAAAGTATTATATAAATCTGACGGAACCGAAAAAGTCTGGAAATTGAATCCCGAAAATCTGAAGGAATTATCATACATTAGTATTTATACCGATAAACATAAAATTACGAGAATTAACGAAATGGAATGGGTCGAAGGAAAAATTTATACCAATGTATGGCAAAAAAATGCCTTGGCTGTTATAGATCCTGAAAGCGGGGCGGTGGAAGGAATTATAAATCTTTCGGATTTGCACAAAAAAGTAAAGCAACACCCTCAATTGGATGTTTTAAACGGTATAGCCTATGATAAACGAACAGGGCACTTATTTGTAACCGGAAAAATGTGGAATAAACTCTTTGAAATTAAAATTATAAAATAAACCTTTTCAAAATGTCGTTATTAAATTTATGAAAAAAATATCAACTAGTCTTTTTATACTTGCATTAATTATTTTTAGTTCTTGTCGTAAAAATTTTGATTCGGTTTCCAGTAAAGGTGATTTTTCCATTAGTGTGGATACTCTTTTAATGGATTCGGTTTTTACAAACATTGCATCTCGAACATACGATTTTAAAATTTATAATACATCCGATAAAGATATTTACATTAGTAAAATATTTTTAGAAAGAGGAGATCAGTCTTATTATCGGCTCAATGTAGATGGTACACCGGGAAAAGTTTTTGAGAATGTAATGATACATGCCAATGACAGTATTTTTGTTTTTGTGGAAGTAACCGCCGATATTACTCAATTATCCAGCCCTGTTTATGAAGAAAAACTTTTTGTTCAGGATGAATCTATTACCGATTATGTATTATTAACCTCATTTATAAAAGATGCCGATTTTTATTATCCTGAACGTTTTCCCGATGGTAGTAAAGATTCCTTAACGCTATATACAGATCCGCAAACCGGAGAAACAAGTAAAATAGCCGGTTTTTTCTTACCGGATAATACAACTTTTACAGCAGACAAACCTATTGTTGTTTACGGACATATGGCCGTTCCCGTTGGAAAAACTCTTACGATTGAACCGGGAGCTCATTTATATTTTCATTTTAACTCGGGACTTATTGTTTGGGAAAATGCCAGCTTAAAAGTGAACGGAACTCTAGGTGATGAAGTAATTTTTGAAGATGATCGTATGGAACCTGATTTTGAAAATAAACCCGGAATGTGGAATTTTATTTGGCTGCGAGAAGGAAGTATTAATAATGAAATTAATTATGCGATTATTAAAAATGCAAGTGTCGGGTTGGAAGTATTTCCCGCAGGAAATAATAATCCTGCTTTGGTTGTAAAAAATACGCAGATTTATAATCATTCTTTGGTGGGAATTTACGGTATTGCTACAAAAATAAAAGCGGAGAATTTGGTGATGAATAATTTCGGGGCAAATGCCGTTCGTTTGCAATTGGGTGGACATTACGATTTTAAACATTGCACTATTGCCAATTTTGGAAATGGTATACGCAATGAAGATAAGGCCGCTTTTTATGCTTCCAATTTCTTTGACGATTATATAGAGCAAACGCGTTATGTTAATGATTTGGAACAATTAAATATTGCCAATAGTATCATTTACGGAATTTCTTCCATTGAATATTATATCGAAAAAGATACGGGAGCTGCTTTTAATTATTTAATTAAGAATACATTAATAAAATTTGATGATCCGCTTAATCATTTTACGGGTATTCCTGAGCTTGATTTTACCGATACAAATCATTATCAAAATATTTTGATTAACCAAAATCCTATTTTTGAAGACTATAATAAGAACAAAATGGGAATAGGAGATACTTCTCCTTGTATAAATTTTGGAGACCTCAATACTGCGTTACAAGTTCCATTGGATATTTTGGAAAAAGACAGAACCATTGCTCCCGATTTAGGTGCGTATCAACATATGAGTTTTCAATAATTTTTTTGTAACTTTGATACAAACTTGAATCTAATGAAAAAGTTAATTATTTATTTTTTTCTCATCCTTATTTTAATAGGTGGAGGAATGTATGCTTTTGCGTATTATGTGCCATATAGTGATGGGTGGCGTGCTGGTAAGTTGGTAAAAT
>JALSPZ010000227.1 GCA_026985675.1 Flavobacteriales bacterium | reverse complement strand
GCGGGTTATAGCCACGTTACCGCAAATGAAACCGGGAATGCAAGAGGGTAAGCCTGTAAAAGTTGTTTATACATTGCCTATTATTTTTAAAATTGATGAAGAAGAAAAAAAATGAAAACTTTGTGTATGATATTTTTTCTTTGGTTTGTGCAAATTTCATTTGCGCAAACCAAAGATAGTTTATCATATTATTCCTCTACCGGAAGTGCTACGGAATTTGCCAAATTCAAAAAATTAGGTGATGATTACTATGAGAATGGTTATATTTCAAAAGCCATAGAAAATTATCAAAAGGCATTGCAAATAAAAAATGATTTCAATGTTCAAAAGAAGTTGGCAAAAGCTTGGAGCAGGAAAGGATATGGAGAAAAAGCCATTCAAATTTATCAATCCGTTTTATCACAAGATTCTACAAATGTAAATGTTCGGTATGATTTGGCTATTTTATTAGCTAAGAAAGGACGGATTGAACCAGCAATAAAATTATTGTATGCTTTGGAAAAAACCGACCCGAAAAATCCGGATTATTCTTACCAAATCGGGCAATTGGAAGCAGATGTCAATAGAAAACTTGATGCTTATTTGCGTTCATATTACAAGGATACTACTTTGATACGTAGTATTTATAAAATAACCAAACTGTATCGACAATTGGATAATTTTAAAGATTCCGCTCAATATTTTTTGCAAAAAGGATTGACTTTGTCTCCAAATCATTTTGGGTTGTTACGATTGCAAGTTATTGATTTATATAGAGATAATAAATTTGTTGCGATGAAAAATTTATTAATCAAAATGGATAGTCTTTATCCCAACAAATTGTTTGTAAAAAAGAATTTAGGCTGGGTATATTTAAATTTAAATCAATTGAAAGAAGCCGATTTTTATTTAGACCAAGCTCTAAAAATAGATGATGAGCCGATTTTATATTATTATAAAGGTATCTTGTTTTTTAAACAAAAAAAATATAAAGAAGCCAAATATATGCAGTTACTCGCTATTGCTAAAAAGAAAGTGAAAAATGATAAAGAATTTTATCAATTGGGTTTAATTGAAAAAGAATATAAACACTATCAAAAAGCTTTAAATTATTTTAAGAAAGCATATAAAGATAATGTAAAAGATTATAAAAGTTTGTATCAGCAGGCTTTATTAACCGATGTGTTTACTAAAAACCGCAAAAAAGCTATAAAATTATATCAAAATTATTTAAAACATTTTGCATCAAAAGACCAGCAAACAACAGCTGCCATAAAAAAACGTTTGAATGATTTGAAAGTTAAAGAATTTATGAATAGTGAAAAAAAATAGATTTTAAATTTTTCCGGATTAGAAAAAACATTCAATGCAAATGAAAATAGATTATAAAGTTTTAATTTAAAACTTTATAAAAAGTATTTAAAAAGCTAAAAATCAATTGTTTATAAAAATTACTAATAGAGTTAAGGTTAAATTAATTCAATACGATTTCGGTATAAATTCAATATTCCGTCTTTTTCCATTTGTTTAAGCAGACGTGAAACCACTACACGAGAGGTACTTAAATCATTTGCAATTTCTTGGTGTGTAATATGTAAAGTATTGGTGTTTAAAACTTTAGATTTTTCTTTGAGATAATCCAAAATTCGTTGATCCATCTTTTTAAAGATTACGCCGTCAAAGGTTTGGAGAAATTCTTTGACTCTTGCATTATAATTTTGACAAACATAATAACGCCATTCTTGGTAATTTTTAGTGAGGATATCCATGAGTTTCAAAGGAATCATCAAAATTTTAGCATCGGTTTCCGAAATAAAATCAACTTCACTGGTTTTAAAATCATTACAGATTGAAAAAGTGGAAGTACAGGCATCTCCTTCGGTAAGATAGAAAAGTATATGTTCTTCACCGGAATCATCTGTTCGTACGATTTTTGCAGTTCCATCCAGAATAATAGGAATGTTTTTTATAACATCTCCACGGCTTATAATATGTTCTCCTTCGTATACTTGTAATAAAGTTCCGTTTTTTTCCAATACGTCTAATAACTCCTTGGAAAATTTTCCATCAAATTGTTTTTTTAGTAACTCCATTTTTTTCATAGTGTTGTTGTTCGTCCAATTGTTTAACCGATTTTATTTCCGGTAAATATTTTTGTATAATTTTGGTAACCCCGACTTTTAAGGTTAGATTGTTTATTTTGCAATTATAACAATTTCCCAAGAATTTAACAACAACTTCCTCCTCTTTTAATTTTACTAATTGTATATCTCCACCGTCTCGTTGCAAAAATGGTCTGATTTCTTTAAAAGCTTCTTCGATTTTTTGTTGTTTATCATTGTTCATTTTAATAATTTTTTTAAATTGAGCCGGATGTAACCGGCTCAAATAATTTATTTTACACTACAACCGGCTTGGTTGGTAATTTTAATTTTTTCAGTAGGCGGAAGAGTTTTATTCCTTTTAATGGTTTCTTCAACTATATTTTGGGTAATTTTTTCATAAGCATCTGCAATCGGACTATTTTCTTGTAAAGCTGCCGGACGTCCGCTATCACCGGCTTCTCTGATGCTTTGTACCAAAGGAATTTCTCCCAAAAACGCTACATCCAAATCTTTAGCCAAGAATTTCCCGCCGTCTTTACCGAAAATATAGTATTTATTTTCGGGACATTCTTCCGGAGTGAAATAAGACATATTTTCTATAATTCCCAAAACGGGAACATTAATGGTAGGATTTTTGAACATATCCACTGATTTTTTGACATCGGCAATAGCAACATTTTGCGGAGTGGTAACTACAACGGCACCTGTTACCGGAAGTGTTTGCATAACGGATAATTGGATATCGCCGGTTCCGGGAGGCAAATCGATTAATAAAAAGTCCAAATCACCCCAATCGGTATCAAAAACCATTTGATTGATAGCAGAATTTGCCATAGATCCCCGCCAAATAACCGCTTGTCCGGGCTGGGCAAAATATCCGATGGACATATTTTTTACTCCATAAGATTCAATGGGAATTATCATCGTTTTATCTCCTTTTCTAATAGCGCGCGGACGTTCCATTTGTGTATCAAACATAATAGGAATGGAAGGACCGTAAACATCCGTATCCAAAACCCCTACTTTAAATCCCATATTAGCCAAAGTTGTGGCAACATTTGCCGTAACGGTAGATTTTCCAACGCCTCCTTTTCCGGAAGCAATGGCTATAATATTTTTAATTTTTTTTAAGGGTTTTTCTTTCTCGCTTTCCGGAATAACCACCTTGGTGTTAATTTTCAATTCTACGCTTTCGTCAAATTCTTTACGGATAGCTTCCGTAATATCATCTTCTAATTTTTTTCTGATATGAACAGCAGGAGATTCAATAATATTATCAATTTCTATTTTTTTTCCAAAAATATCAGACTTGACTTTAACTTCTTTGATGGTTCCGTTATCTACGATATTTCCTTCTTTTCCTTGAACGCCTACAGATTTTAAAAGGCTCAATACATTTTCTTTATTTAATTTCATTTTTCTCAATTTTAATTATTACAAATTTACAACATTTTTTTATTTTTTATAATGATTATAAATAAGTATTTAAATGCGGATTTATAAGTAGTTTAAAGAAAAATTTTTCTTTCTGTTTTCAAATAAAATTTTAAGTATTTTTGTAAAAAAGTTATTTATGAAAATAATTTGTGTAGGAAGAAATTATGCGAAACATATTGAAGAATTAAACAATGAACGTCCTAAGGACCCGGTTTTATTTATAAAGCCCGATTCAGCCGTTTTACCCGATAAAAATCCATTGTATTTACCTCCCATAGCCAATGAATTTCATTATGAAGTGGAGTTGGTTGTAAAAATAAATAAAATAGGTAAATTTATCAGCCAAGAATTTGCCCATAGATATTATGACGAGATTGGTTTAGGAATTGATATAACGGCAAGGGATTTGCAAAATGAATTAAAATCCAAAGGTTTGCCTTGGGAAAAAGCCAAGGCTTTTCATAATTCGGCTGTTGTAAGTAAACATTTTATCGATAAAAATCGTTTTGAGGATTTGAATAATATTAATTTTTATTTGAAAAAAAACGGAAAAATAGTGCAAGAAGGAAATACACATCAAATGTTATGGAAAATTGATGAATTGATAGCATATATCTCAAAATTTTTTATGCTTAAAAAAGGAGATTTAATCTTTACAGGAACACCCGAAGGAGTTGGAAAAATGGATATCGATGATGAGTTTACAGGTTTTATTGAAAATAAGGAAATGTTTAAAATCAGGGTAAAATGAAATATGATTAAAGTAATCAATGGAGACATTACAAAACTAACCGTTGACGCAATTGTAAATGCAGCGAATTCATCTTGTTTAGGTGGAGGTGGAGTTGATGGAGCTATTCACAAAGCCGGTGGTCCCGAAATTTTAAAAGAATGTAGAAAAATTATAGAAAAAATCAGGTATTTGCAACCCGGGAATGCCGTTATAACAACCGGAGGAAACCTTCCGGCAAAATTTGTTATTCATACCGTCGGTCCAGTATGGAAAGGAGGTAATTTTAGGGAAGAATTCATCTTAAAATCGGCATATTTGAGCGCTTTAAAATTGGCAGATCAGAAAAATATCAAAACAATTGCATTTCCTAATATAAGCACCGGTATTTTTGGGTTTCCCAAATATATAGCTGCGGAGATTGCTATTGATACCGTCCGAAATTATTTAAAAAATCCTACAAATATAGAAGAAGTAATATTTGTGTGTTTTGATGAAGAAAACTATAGAATATACAAAGAATTACTAGCTTTATAATCTAAACATTCGCCTGAAATTTATTTAAAAAAAATAAAAACATATAAGCAAATTTTGTAAATTTGAAAATAATTAAAGTTTTATTCAATGAAGTCTATTGTCATAACCGGAATTGACGGATCCGGCAAAACAACACATGCACAGTTGATTGAACATCTGATTCCCGGTAGCAAAATTATGTCGGTATGGGATATTGTTACCAATCCGGCATATAGACAATGGAGTATTTATAAATTTCCACCTCCTGTTGAAAAATATGTAGTAAATCTCAATCCTACTTCCCGAACTTTATTTATTTTTCACGCTTTTGATTATGCATATCAACAAGCTGTAAATTCGGATGTTTCTTTTTTGATATTCGATTCCTATTGGTATAAATATTTGGCGGTGGAATTGGCAATGGGTTCCGACTCTTCCTTAATAGATTTTATCAAAAACAGATATTTGGAACCTGATATGAGTTTTTATTTGGATTTGTCACCAACCAAACTTATTGAAAGAAAACGCCAAATTTCTTTATATGAGTCCGGAAATCCGGAGCATTACGATTATGATAATTTTGTTCGTATTCAAAAAAAATCCAAACAATATTTGGAAAATTTTCTTCCCCGAGACACTATTTGGATTGATGCGGATAACCCCATAAAAGAAAATCACCAAACCATTTTGGAACATATAAAAAACGGATTGTTTTGACCAAAATTAAGGATTTATTGAAATTATTTCATCAACAGCTTTCCGGTTTTTATCCAAAAGAAGAAATTGAAGCTATTTTTTATAGACTAATTGAATATTTTTATGATATTCACAAAATTGATATTGTTCTTAATCCGAATCTAAAAATTGAACCGACAAAACTCCAAGATGCTTTAATCCGTTTAGTAAAATATGAACCTTGGCAATATATTACCGGAAAAACGGAATTTTTCGGATTAAGTTTATCTGTTAATCCTGCGGTCTTAATACCACGTCCCGAAACCGAAGAATTGGTTGATTGGATTATCAAGGAAAATTTGCATAAAGAAAAACTAAAAATATTGGATATAGGCACGGGGAGCGGTGCAATTGCTATTGGTTTGGCAAAAAATTTGTCCAATGCAAATGTGTATGCAGTTGATTATTCTGAAAAAGCTTTGAAAATTGCTCAACAAAACGCAATGGAAAATAAAGTATCCATCCATTTTATACACCAAGATATTTTGGATGATTTTAAAAGTGATGATGTTTTTGATATTATCGTTAGTAACCCTCCTTATGTTCAAAATTCGGAGAAAAAACTTATGAAAAAAAACGTATTGGACTATGAACCCTCATCGGCACTTTTTGCTCCTGATGAAAATCCATTGATTTTTTATGATAAAATAATAAATTTATTCAAAAAGAACACATCTGAAAAAGGACAACTTTATTTTGAAATCAATGAATTTTTGAAAGACCATTTGGAAAAATTAGTTATCAATAAAGGTTTTGAAAAATATATTTTTAAAAAAGACATTTTTGAAAAATGGCGAATGCTTAAAATTTTCAAATAGTCTATAAGTTGATAACTATTTATTTTTCTTTTTGGTTAGACATTTATCACAATGTTCATTTGAAGGATTACCAAAAATATGTTGATATATTTGATAAATCGCCCAAAAGATTAATAATAATATTATAAATTGTTCCAACATTTATTTAAGAATTTGATAAGCAAAAAATGCTGTTATGTAGGCTATACCGGTCATATAAAAAAATACAATTATCGGCCATTTCCAAGTTTTGGTTTCATTTTTTATAGTTGCCAGTGTGCTGAAACATTGCATTGCAAAGGCATAGAATAACAATAAAGAAATTCCAACGGCAAAGCTGAAAGTCTTTTTTCCCGTAAACAAATTGATTTCATTTGCCATTTTTTCTTTTAATAAATGATCATTTCCCTGATCTCCCACACTATAAATAGTGGATAAGGTACTTACAAATACTTCTCTTGCTGCAAATGAAGTGAGTAATGCAATTCCGATTTTCCAGTCATATCCCAATGGACGTATGGCAGGTTCAATATTTTTTCCCATAATTCCCAAATAAGAATGTTCCAATTTGTAGGCGGAAGTACTTTGAGTGTTTTCAATAGAATGTTTAGACCTAAGATTATATTTGCCATAATCATCGGGACCGTGTGTAGCCAAGAACCATAAAATAATAGAAAAAGCAACTATAATTTTTCCCGCTCCAAAAACAAAAGCTTTTAATTTATCAATTACCGTAATGTAAATATTTTTTAAAATGGGTAATTTATATTCCGGCATTTCCAATATGAAATATCTTTTATATTTGTTTTTAATCACTTTACTTAATATATATGCGGAAACCAGAGCCATTGCAAAACCTAAAAAATACAAGAAAAACAATGCTAATCCTTGCGCATTTATAATTCCAAATATTTTAGTGTCGGGAATTATTAAAGCTATAATTATAGTATAAACCGGTAAGCGAGCGCTACAAGTCATAAACGGAGTGGTTAGAATGGTAATTAATCTTTCTTTGGAATTTTCAATTGTTCTGGCTCCCATTATTGCCGGAACTGCACAAGCTGTCCCCGACAATAAAGGGACTACACTTTTACCACTGAGACCGAAAGGCTGCATAATTTTATCCATTAGGAAAACAATACGGCTCATATATCCCATTTCTTCCAAAAGAGCAATAAAGAGAAATAAAATAGCAATCTGCGGAACAAATATTAAAACACCTGAAATTCCGGCTATAATTCCATCTGTTAGCAAACCCGTTAATTGACCGGGAGGTAAAACGGATTTCAAATAGGAATTTAATATAGCAAATTGTGCATCAATCCAATCCATTGGTATGGTGGCTAATGAAAATATCGACTGAAAAACGCTAAACATAATAATTGCAAAAATCAAAAGCCCCCAAATTCTATGCAATAATATCCTATCTATTCTCTCGGTAATTCCAGAAGCTTTTGATTTGTCAATAGTATAAGTTTGAGATAAGATATTGTTTATGTCTTGGTATCTTTTAATAACTTCTTTTTGTAACAGCCTTTTTACACTTTTGGGATCGAATGGTAATTCTAAAATTTGTGGGTTTTGATGTGCTACTTTTTCCTTAAAATTTTGTTGTTCTGTAAATAACAACCAATCTTTATACAGGTTTTGATTTAAATTTTGGTTTAAAAAACCAAGATTTAAAGAAGTGAGATTATATTTGGGAAAAAACAGTTTCGGTTTGGTATGAAAAATTTCAAGAATTCGTTTTTTTAATTCAAATATTTTTCCTTTTCCTTTTTTATTTCCATCGGCTTTGGCTTTTTTTGCGCTGATAAGAAAGACAGGAATTTTCAAAAGATTTTCGAGTTTATTTGTATCTATTGAAATACCTCTTTTTTTCATTTCATCACACATATTGATTACCAACATCACAGGGTATCCCAAATCCATAATTTCCGTTAATAAAATCATATTTCTTTTAAGATTATTGACATCAGCCACTACAATAACTCCGTCAATCTTCTCATCGTTAAAAAGAAGTTCTTTGAGAACCACTTCTTCATCTTTTGAATTAGGATGTAAACTGTAAGTCCCGGGCAAATCGATTAATTCTATTTCCGTTCCGTCTTCCAAATTAAATTGTCCTGAAATTCTATTGACAGTAATCCCGGGATAGTTGCCTACTTTTTTATGTAAACCTGTTAATTTGTTAAATAGAGAGGTTTTTCCGGTATTTGGGTTTCCAACTAGAGCGATTTTAATTTTTTTCTTGTCCATCATTCAATAGTTTAATATCTATTTTTCTTGCTAATTCTTTATCAATAGCTATTCTGGTATCTCCAATTTTATAATAATAAGGTGAACCGAGTGGAGCTCTTTTTAAAAAAATTATTTCGGTTCCGTCCAAACATCCCATTTCCATTAACTTCAATGGTAAATCATTTTTTTCACAACCAAAGGCAATGGCTTTTTCTCCGGGTTTAAGTTTAATTAGTTTCATGTCTTTATTTAGAATGTTTCTAAATTGCAAATGTAACATAAATTTCTTTTATGCAGAAATAATTTTAAATTATTTTTTAATGATTTGGTTTTCAATAGATGAAATTTGAATAGGAAATTTATATAGATAAGCAAAAAATATTTTTTTTGGAATTGAAGGATTTTTTTTTGGTAAAATAAAAACTTGTTATATATTTGCACTCGCAAACGCAAAGAAAAGTTGTTCATAAAATTAAGATTTGCTAAGACGGCGATTAGCTCAGTTGGTTCAGAGCATCCCGATTACAATCGGGAGGGTTACTGTTCACTGATGTTGAAATAATAATTTAAAGGGCGATTAGCTCAGTTGGTTCAGAGCATCCCGATTACAATCGGGAGGGTTACTGTTCACTGATGTTGAAATAATAATTTAAAGGGCGATTAGCTCAGTTGGTTCAGAGCATCCCGATT
>JALSPZ010000226.1 GCA_026985675.1 Flavobacteriales bacterium | reverse complement strand
TGCGTTTTTTTCACTTGTTTTATATTTAAATATCCATTAATATTTGAATTTTTATTGTTACTGCTACCATTTAACCATAGATTAGTTCCCAATTTAAAAATCCAATTATTCCATCTGTCTTTTTCTTGTTTTTTTGTCGGTTTATTGAGTTTGACTTCTACCATATCATCCATTCCCTTTTGTAGCCAAAAATCAACTAATCCCAACTTAATATATTTCAATATTTTTTGTCGAATCAGTTCATCCGTCATATCTTTATTGGTGGCAAAACTGTTTTTGCGTTGGATATCTTTAAAATCGTTTTGTCCCATAAAATCCAGATGAAAAGTTTCTCCACCGCTTCCATTGGTTTCCGAAGTAATTTGGATATGAACATCGGAATATTGAGGTTCGCGGACAAATTCAACTCCCGAAAGATTTTGTTTGATAAAACTTTGATAGCAGTCGGTTTGACAGTCATAAAAAATTTTCAAGTTTTTTTGTTGCGCATAAATGGTGGATAAACCCGATATTAACATTAGAAGTATAAAAGATTTTTTCATAGAATTTGGTTTTTTATAAATAATGCCAAACTTTTAAAATTGTTACAGTTTATTTTAATTAATTTGATTGAAAACTTTTTAACACCAATCGCAATTCGCCGAAATCGTATTTGTCTTTGGATAATTTTCTAAGCTCGGATAGTCCTTCGAAATCGGGATTTTCTTCAATAAATTTCTTAATTTCCAAAAAACGTTCTTCTTCGATTAAATCGGTAATTTTTACTTCGCCGGTCGGGATATAATGTGCCAAATGTCCTATAATTGTTGAAGGAGCAAGATTTCTTTCTTTGGCTATTTCATCGGGAGTCATTCCTTTTTGAAACATTTCCAAGGAGATTTGTTTGGTATTTTTCTTTTCTATTTTTATTTCGGGTTCATCTGTTGTCAAAGGGATATTATTGGCAAGACAATAGGATTTGATAATTTCCAAAATCGCCGGTCCGTATTTTTGCAAACGAACTTTTCCTATGCCGTGGATCTTTTTCAATTGTTTGGGAGTAACGGGTAATTTTTCACACATTTCGTATAATGATTCTTGTGTAAAAATCTGATAATGATGCACATCTTCTTCATAAGCAAATTCGTTTCTTAATTCCCTGAGTGCTTCATACAAATCGGGGTGTTCCAAGTTTACCACCGGTTTTTTGGCTTTGGCTTTTTTGCGTTTTTCCAATTTTAATAAATTGGCTTCGGCACGTAAATCCAAATAATTTTTTACGCTAAATCCCTTCTCGTTTAACCCGTTGAGTATTAGGATTTTTTGATTGATCAGTTCTTCCAATTGTTCGGTAAATTTGGCAAAATCTTTATAGAGTTGTTTATTGTCCGTGTCGAAAGAAAAATCGCTAAATACTTCGTCAATTTTGGAGCGGGTTTGTTCCAAAAAATATTCAATACCTTTGGTTAAACGTTCTTGGATTGCCGTGTTTTCTTCAAGATTTTCGGTATCGTGGCTCATTTGATACAATTGTTTCAAAAAACTGTCCTTAACTTTTAATAACGGCACAATTCCTTCATCTTTTATTTGTGTCAGTGGGATTTCTATATTTCCTAAAAAACTCGACGAATTTTTTCGATAAATGTCCAACAAGCGGTTGATAGGAAATAAGAATTTATAGAAGTCGAAAAGCTCAGCAATCAAATCCAGTTGATATTTTTTGAGTGAATTTTTATAGACTTTTTCGTCGGGTAAGTGGTTTTTGACATAATCGTTAAAATTTTTAACCCGATGATCGTTGATGATGGATGAGGATTTTATCGGACTTTTCAGCACCATTCCTTCCAAGGTTTTACAACGGCTCAACGCCACATAAGTTTGCCCGTGCGCAAATGAAAGTTCGGCATCTATTATAGCTTTGTCAAAGGTCAGCCCTTGACTTTTATGAATGGTTATCGCCCAAGCCAAACGCAGGGGAATTTGTGCAAAACTTCCTTTGATATGTTCTTGAATTTCATTGGTTTGTGGATTTATTTCGTAGGTTATATGCTCCCAAGTTTCTCTTCCGACTTCAATTTCCTTTTCATCATCGGGGCATTTGACATATACATTATTGGAGGTCAGCTGCGTAATTTTTCCGATTTTTCCATTATAATAACGTTTTTCGGGATTTGAATCGTTTTTATTGAACATCACTTGTGCTCCGACTTTCAGTTCGAGTTCTTCATCGTTCGGGTATGCATTTTCGGGAAAATCCCCTTCGATAAGTGCTTGATAAATTTTGGATTTGCCCGAGAGTTTATCCAGATTTTCCCTATTGATTTTGTTTGCTTTATAATTATGGGTAGTCAGCAAAATGTATCCGTCGTCTTCTTTGGATTTAAATTCCGGTATATAACGTTCATTCAACTTGTTGAGGCTCTTTTCCGATAGATTATTTTCTCTGACTTCATTCAAAATTTCGATAAATTCTCTATCCTGCTGACGAAAAATTTCGGTCAGTTCAATACTTACCGGATTTGCTTGCTGAAAGCTTCTGCTACTGAAAAAATAAGGAGTTTCGTAATATTTTTGCAAAATGGCTTTTTCGTGGTCTTTAACAACCGGCGCCAACTGTTGCATATCGCCGATCATCAAAACTTGCACACCACCGAAAACTTTATCTTTATCTTTGTATTTTCTTAAAACCCTATCGATTCCGTCCAACAAATCGGCACGCACCATACTGATTTCGTCTATTACCAACAAATCCAACGAACGAATGATATCTATTTTCCTTCGATTGAATTTTCTTTTAAACTCTCGTTTGATTTCCAAATTTTCATCGGGGATAATCGGTCCGAAAGGCATTTGAAAAAACGAATGAATGGTAACTCCGCCGGCATTGATTGCTGCGACTCCGGTCGGCGCAACGACAACCATTCGTTTAAGCGATTCGCGTTTTAGACGATGTAAAAAAGTGGTTTTTCCCGTGCCTGCTTTTCCCGTCAGAAAAATGTTTCTACCGGTATAATTGACAAATTTCCAAGCCAAATCCAGTTTGGGATTGCTTTTGTTTACCATTAAAATTAAAAATATGTTGTAAATATAAAAATATTGTATTAGTTATTCAAAAATTTTTGTAATGCTCGTCCGCTTCCCAAAAGATAGTTAGGTTTTGAAATTTTGTTTTTTTCTAAAAACGAAATTATCATTGCGGCCAAAGCTCCCTTTTCACAAATAATAACATCTTGATCATCTTTTGAAAAATCAAATTTGTTTTCAAAAATTTCGTTAATTCCTGTTTGTGTATAATTTAATTTATTAAAAAATTTGGCTTCGGGTGGATTATTTCTTACATCAATTAAACGATATTTATCAGGATGTTGTAAAACTTCTTCGGGACGTATGCTTGGAGTAGATGCCAATAAAAAATCTTCATAAATAAAATCCTGAATACCGTTGGTCAGATAATAAATTTGTTGGTCCAAACCGATTTTCCTTAAAGAATTTACCGCTCTTTTTAAATCGTTTTCATTTTCGTGAATCAGAATTATGGGGCGTTGTCTCGGGATTAACCAACCGGCATAATTGGCAAATGATAAACAATTAACATCGATACTCAGAGAATTATCCAAATGGAAATCCACCCAATTCCAATGTTTTCTAATGTCGATAATAATTGGATTTTCATTTTTGTTGATTTGTATGAATTTTTCAAATGAAATTTGTTCGGGCGGAGCTAAATTTTCCAATAACTCCGGATTTTTCAGATTGATACCGGCGCAATATTTAAAATGTTCGGGCACCGGAAGATTATCATCTAAAATATTTTGAACAAAAGCTTTTTTGTCCGTAAGTTTAGCTCGTAAATTAAAACGTTTTTCGTATCCAATCGTAGTAGCTCTTTTTTCGGAAAGATTTTTTCCGCACATAGAACCTGAGGCGTGTGCGGGATAAACTTCGACAAAGTCAGGTAGTTTAAACAATTTATCAAAGAGCGAATGATACAATAATCCTGCAAGTTCTTCTTGTTTTTCGGGGAATAAATCGGGGCGTCCGACATCACCTACGAACAATGTATCTCCGGTAAAAACCGAAACGGGTTCATCTCCGCGCGATAAATCGGTTATAACAAATGAATTACAAAAAGGCGTATGTCCGGGAGTTTCCAAAACTTTTATACGGATATGGTCCAAAAGGATTTCATCATTTTCTTTTACCGGATGAAAATCCGTATGATAAGGCGCTTGATAATGTGCATATATTCGGGCATTGGTTGTCTTTTGCAGTTCGATATGTCCGCTGATAAAATCGGCGTGCGGGTGGGTAAGCAAAACTCCAGTTATCGGTAAATTTCTGTTTTTGGCTTCTTCCAAATAAATATCGATGTGTCTTTGAGGGTCGATGATGTAAATTTCATTTGCGCCAATTAACATATAGGATAAATGGGCGATATCTTCCGAAAAAAATGCTTTGATTAACATAAATTTTTTAGTTTGATGCTAAAATAAACTTTTTTATTATTAAGAAAAAATTTCAGACGAATTTTTGTATTTTTACGCAATTCAATATAATTATAAAATGAGTTTTAAAATAGAATATAGTTTAGATGAAATAGATCGGATAGTTCCTAAAATATTGGATAATTTATATACAAATATCATCCTTTTGGATGGAGAGATGGGCAGTGGGAAAACTACTTTGGTTAAACATTTGGTTAAAAATCTCGGAGGAACCGATGAGGTTTCTTCACCGACTTTTGCTTTGGTAAACGAATATCAAACACCGGATAAAAAAATTTATCATTTTGACTTATATCGTTTGGAAGATGAGACGGAAGCTTTGGATTTTGGTATTGAAGAGTATTTTGCCGATGAAAATGCCTTGATTTTTATCGAATGGCCGCAAATTATTGAAACATATATACCCGAAAATTCACAAAAAATCCGTATTATTGTTAAAAATTCTGATACACGTATTTTGGAAATATTATAAAAGATGTTACGACCCTTTTCAAAAGATATATTATTGCCGCAGGAAGAACGTTTGGCTATACAATTTAGAAAAAGTGAACTGAGAATTGGTATTCCCAAAGAACGACGCTTACAAGAAAAACGAATTTGTTTGACTCCCGATGCAGTAGGAACACTTGTTGCTCACGGACATCAAATCATTATTGAAAGCGGAGCGGGAGAAGGTGCTAATTTTTCCGATAACGATTATTCGGAAGTCGGTGCAAAAATAACTTATGACGCTGAGCAGGTTTATAAAAGCAATATTGTGTTAAAAGTGGAGCCGCCCGATCAATCGGAAATTGAGATGATGGAATCCGGAAGCATTATTTTTTCGGCACTGCAATTAAAAACGCAGAAAAAAGAAATCATTGAAAATATCTTACGAAAAAAAATAATTGCAGTGGCTTGGGAATTTCTCAAAGACGAGCAAGGCAAAACTTCCATTGTGCGTTCGCAAAGCGAGATTGCAGGAACCGCTTCAATTTTAATAGCCGCCGAATTATTAGCCAAACCATTATTGGGAAAAAATCTACTGTTGGGAAATATCAGTGGAGTTCCCCCTGCTCAAGTGGTGGTAATAGGAGCGGGAACCGTTGGAGAGTATGCCGTAAAAACCGCTATCGGTTTGGGAGCTTCGGTCAAGGTTTTTGATAATTCCGTAACTCGATTGAGACGATTAAAATCAATAGTGGAAGGAAATGTTTATACTTCCACCATACAACCCGGAATCATATTGGATGCACTCGAACGTGCCGACGTAGTGGTGGGAGCGCTCAAAGGCGAAACGAGAACCCCGGTAATCATTACCGAACCTATGGTTGCCCGTATGCAAGAGGGTTCGGTTATTATTGATGTAAGTATTGACCGTGGTGGAATCAGTGAAACATCCGTAGTAACTTCTCACGCCAACCCGATTGTTATCAAACACGGTATTGTTCATTACGGAGTTCCCAACATTCCGGCGAGATATTCCAGAACGGCAAGTTATTCTTTGAGTAATATTTTTCTTCCTTATCTTTTGAAAATAGGAGAAAAAGGAGGTATCGACGATGCGGCTTATGTCAATTACGGATTAAGGCAAGGAATTTATGCCTATAAAGGTATATTAACAAACAAAGCCTTAGCCAATTGGTTTGGAATGGGTTTTAAAGATATCAATTTGTTTTTTATCAAATGAGGGAAGTCGTATTTATCAAAAAAAACAAAGAAAAATGGCAGGAATATGAAAAAATCCTTCAACAAGGAAATGCTGTCAAAAACAGTGAAATTACTTCCATTTACTTGGATATAACCGACGATTTGGCTTATGCCAATACGTATTATCCCCACAGCAAAACTACGGAATATTTGCATCAATTGGCGGGAATTGCCCACAGGAAAATTTATAAAACAAAGAAAGAAAGTGCCAATTCTATAAAAAGATTTTATTTGGATAGTTTTCCCCGGATGTTTTATCCGTATAGAAAATATCTGATTTATGCTTGGATATTCTTTATTCTTTTTGCCATTATCGGTGCATTTTCGGCAGCCAAGGACGGTGAATATGTCCGTTTGATAATGGGAGATAATTATGTGGATATGACCATTGAAAACATTAAGAAAGGGGACCCGATGGCCGTTTACAAATCCGGAGGGGAAACCGCCAGTTTTTTGGCTATCACGATAAACAACATCAAGGTGGCTTTAAATTCTTTTATTTACGGCTTGCTTTTAGGGATAGGAACACTTTATATGTTGATAAGAAACGCAGTAATGTTAGGTTCGTTTCAATATTTTTTCTATAAATACGGAGTGTTTTGGGAATCCGTCCGAACGATTTGGATACACGGAACCATTGAAATTTTTTCAATAGTTGTGGCTATAACCGCCGGTTGGGTATTGGCATCAGGAATATTGATACCGGGGACTTATACCCGAAAAGAATCTTTTATACGAAGAGCCAAAGACGGAACAAAGATTATGCTCAGCACCATTCCTTTTTTTATTATTGCAGGCTTTTTTGAAGGTTTTGTAACGCGTCATACCGAGATGCCCGTAATATTATCCATTTTGATTATTTTAGGTTCACTTTTGTTGATGATTTATTATTATTTTATTTTACCTGAAAAATTAACCAAAAAACATAAAAACTATGAATAATTTTATCGATTTTAAAAAAGACCGCAATTTTGATCAAGTCTTACAAGACGGTTTCAACTTTTTGAAATATAATTTCAAATCTATTCTAAAATATTTTTGGCAATTGAATTCTTTATGGACAATAGCTTTTGTTTTGATTAGTTTTATGTATGTTTATTTTACTATGGATATGTATTCCAATATGTTTGCGGGTATTGGTAGAGGTATAAGGGATAACCCTAAAAAATTTGATTGGATTAGTATTATTTTTATATTTTATTCTTTATACTTTTCTTACAGAATATATGCAACTTTTTACGGGTACATAAATTCCTATATTAGAAATAAAGGTGAGGTCAAAATAGAAGATATACAAGAAACCTTCCGGCATAAAGGTTTTTGGGGATATTTTGGATTATCTATTGTTATTGGATTTATGGTTGTCTTGGGATTCTTATTGTTGTTAATTCCCGGGATTTGGGTATTGGTACCTGCAAGTTTAATGGTACCGGCATATTTTTTAGATGCTAACAGTATCAGTGAAGCTATAGACAAAGGATTCAAATATGTAAAACATAATTGGTGGTATTCCTTCGGCGTATTGCTTATAACCATTATAGTTATTCTTTTCATTAATTATCTCATTAATATGCCTTTGATGCTCTACGGTGTATCCAAAGCCATTGTAGTAATAAAAGATTCTACTCCAGAAGCAATATCCGGTATTGTAAAAGATCCGTTTATCATATTTTTCAGTTTTTTATCTACAATTTTAAAGTATTTTTTAACATTAATTCAGATTTCGGTAGGGGCGGTGCTATATTATACGCTAAAAGAAAGACATACCGCAGCAGGCAGTTTGGAAAAATTGGAACAATTTAAAGTTGAAAAAGATTCATAAGATTTATGCAAAAATTTATATTGATAACGATATTTATTTTTAGTGTATTACCTGTTTTTACACAAGTGGAAACAGGTAATATGCATTGGGTGCGTATCAATCCCGAACATATCCGTCAATATAAAGAAGATCCGGATTTTAATTATGTCGAAGTTAAACAAGAAGATAGTTTTTTGATAAAATTTTATAAAAAAATCATTCACTATTTATATAAATTTTTTTATGAAATAATAAAATTTATTTTCGGATCCAAAGCAGCCGGTGAAATAATGACCGGATTTATTAAAGCAACTCCTTATATATTGTTATTGATACTTATTTATTTGGTTTTTAGATATTTTTTGGGGATAGATTTGATACGACTCCGCAAAAGAAAAAATGTTTTGATGCCCAAAGTGGATTTATCGGAAGATGAGCGAATAATTCAAGAAGAAAATTTGGACGAGCTTATTACACAAGCATTAAAAAACAGAGATTATCGTTTGGCTGTGCGGTATAATTATCTCAAAGTGTTAAAAAAACTTATGGAAGATGATTTGATTAAATGGCGGGCGGATAAGACCAATAGAGATTATTTGAAAGAACTGAAAAACTCCCCGTTAGCAGACGCTTTTAAACATCTTACTTTTTTATATGATTATATCTGGTATGGGAAATTTCCTGCAAACGAAGAAGAATTGAACCAAACCCGAAATTTGGTTGAAAATTTTTTTAGTAAAAATTAAAGGAATTATTCAATAAAAAGATTAAATTTGTTTGCTTAAATAATTAAGCAAAAATGAAATCGCCACGAAAAATTATCATTACCGGAGGACCCAGCACCGGAAAGTCCACAGTAATTAAAGAATTGATCAATAGAGATTACTACTGTTTTGACGAAGTTTCCCGAGAAATTATCAGAGAAGCCAAAGAACAAGGAATTGACCAACTTTTTTTGGAAGATCCTTTACTGTTTAGCCGAAAATTAATCGAAGGAAGGCTTAAACATTATCATCAAGCCGATACATTGGATCGTGAGGTAGTATTTTTTGACAGAGGAATACCGGATGTCAATGCTTATATGAAATTTATCAAACAACCCATCCCCGACGAATTTGAAAAAATAACGCTTGAACATCCTTATGACCGTTTGGTGTTTATTATGCCGCCGTGGCAAGAAATTTTTACCGGTGATGAAGAACGATATGAAGACTTTAATCAAGCACAACTTATTCATAACAAATTGGTTAACTATTAT
>JALSPZ010000225.1 GCA_026985675.1 Flavobacteriales bacterium | reverse complement strand
TCAAAATAATGTTAATAACTAAAAAAAGCCGGTTTTTAGCCGGCTTTTAAAAAAAAATTAATTGTTTTACTCCAAAAACGGAGCGCCTAACTCTTGAAGCTGTTTTTTTATTACTTTAATTTCTTTCTCCATTTGTATCAATTGATTTTTATATTGATTAAATTCTTTTCTGGCAATTTCAAAAGTTTTGATATGCATTGGAGTAGGTCCGTAGGAGGAGTTTTGAACCCCCATCATTACTGCTCCTATTCTGTCTTGAATACTCGGAGGATTACGTTCCCCTACTTCTTTTTTTGCTTTGCTACCGAAAATTTTCAAATCCAAATCCAATATTTGTTTACGTAAATCTGCAATTTTTTTCTCAACAGACGTATTTTGTTTTTCGGCTTTTAAATAAGCTTGTTGCAAAAGCTTAATATCATTTTTTGTTTTATTGAATTTTTTTATAGACAATTGAACTTTTGCCGTAAAAGCATCCAATTTTTTCCAAAAATCGGCAACCTTATCCATACTTTGTCCCGGCAAACTGCCTTTGTAGAGTTTATCTATTTTAAATTCAACAGTTTGACCAATAGCGAATTCGTTTCCATCGGGCGTTATTTTTACCAATTCCGCTTTATATGTTCCGGGCGCAACTTTTACTCCTCCAAATCTATGCTTATTAATTGTTTTGGAACTACGCGTATGATTCCAAGTTGCTCTATGAAATCCTTTGGTATTTTTTAGTTTTATACGTTTAATAATATTATTATCCGAATCTTTGATTACCAGAAAATATCCGGGTTTGATTTCGGTAATTTCTTGATCCAATTTTTTCCAGCCGGGAAACGGAATATCTTTATTTTCTTTTTCCAATTTTTTCTCTTTTGCTTGTCTTTTATCTTTTATGCTTTTAAAAGTATTTTTCAGATAATAAGTAAAAGTAGTTCCGTAAGGCGGATTATCCGCTACAAAATAACCATCGCCTTGTGATCCTTTTTTTTCTCTGCCGAGTATTCCCCGAGGGATATACCACCAACTTTTTCCGGGATTGAACAATACGGCTTCTCGGTTTAATTTTTCGGGTTTTATATGTCGTAAGAAATCGTAATTATCCAAAATAAAAATTCCTCTTCCGAAACTTGCTCCTACCAAATCGTCTTCGTTTTTTTGTATAGCCAAATCTCTGAAAGAAATATTGGCATTGGTATTGAGTTTTTGCCATTTTTTTCCACCGTTCAATGTAAAATAAATACCGAATTCGGTGCCGGCAAACAACAAGTCGGGTTTTTTATAATCTTGCACCATTCGCCAAATCAGTAGGGGAGCTTTGAGGTTTCCGGTAATTTTTTTCCAAGTTTTTCCTTTGTCGGTGCTTTTGTATAGATAAGGTTGATAATCACCTTCTTTGTGATTGTCCAAAGCTACATAAACGGTATTTTCGTCGAATAAATCGGCTTTGATATCATTGACAAAAGCGTGCGGAGGAACCCCCGGAAGTTTGTTTACGGGAATTTTTCTCCAAGTTTTGCCTCCGTTATCGGTTACCTGTATCAATCCGTCATCGGTTCCGGCATATATCAATCCTTCTTTTACAGGTGATTCACTCAAAGATGTTATGGTATTGAAAACGGACATTGCATCTACATCCCAAGGCGAATCCCAGCTTTGTTTTTTGCCCATTATGGGTTTTGCAAAACGTTCTTCGTATTGGGTTAAATCGCCGGAAATCGGTTGCCAATCATCACCGCGGTTGTCCGAACGCCAAACTCTGTATGAAGCATAATATAATCTTTTGGGATTATGCGGACTTACCAAAATAGGAGCATCCCAATTGTATCGTTCATAAGGTTCGCCTTCACCGGGCTGTGGTTGAATCAGGAGCATTTCTCCGGTTTTCATATCCTTACGCACCAGATGTCCTTGTTGCCATTCGGCATATACGATATCGGGATTTCCCGGTTCGGTAGCGGGTTGATGTCCGTCGGCAAAAAGCACCACTTCCCAATCTCGATTGGCAATTCCGTGCAAATTATCCGTTTGTGAAGGTCCGCGTTGGGTGCTGTTGTCTTGTGTTCCTCCGTAAATATTATAGAAGGGCTTACTATCATCCAAAGCTATTTTATAAAATTGCGTTACGGGTAAATTATTGATAAATTTCCAAGTTTTTCCCCGGTCAAAAGTTTCATAAAGTCCGCCGTCTGTTCCGACT
>JALSPZ010000224.1 GCA_026985675.1 Flavobacteriales bacterium | reverse complement strand
ACGGTATTTTTTATTTGAAACTGCCGGATGGAAAATATAAGTTGGAATTTAAAACTATGGGATATGAACCCGTAGAAAAAATTATAGAAGTAAAAGGAGGAAAAAGTTTGCATATAGTCGTTGAAATGCACGAAGCCAAGCAAGTATTGAACGAGGTGGTAATTAAAAGTGTTAAACGAAAAAACACGGAACGCTCGGTTTTGGCATTGCAAAAGAAATCCTTGTCCATTGTAGATGGGCTTTCGGCTCAAACTTTTAGAACTTCCGGCGTTGGAAATTTGGCTTCCGCCGTTAAAAAAATTGTAGGCGTAAGCGTTCAAAGTGGAAAATATGTTTACGTAAGAGGTCTGGGCGATCGCTACACAAAAACTATCTTGAACAAAATAGATATTCCCGGTTTGGACCCCGACCGCAACACTATTCAAATGGATTTATTCCCGACTTCCATTCTTCAAAACGTATTGGTTTATAAAACCTTTACGGCAGACCTTCCCGCTGATTTTACCGGTGGTGTGGTAGATATGACAACCAAAGATTTTCCGGCAAACAGGCAGACTTCTTTTTCGGTTGGGATTGGTGTTAATCCCGAGATGAATTTAAATAATAATTTTCTAACTTTCAAAGGTTCCAAAACGGATTTTTTAGCCCTTGACGACGGAACTTATGATATTCCCATTTCTTTAAATGAACAAATTCCTTATACTTTTGATAACAATCCGAAACTTACGGAAATAACAAAGAAATTTGACCCGCAATTGGCGCCTTTACAAAAACAAAGCTTGCCCAATTATAATTTTTCTTTTTATACCGGCAATCGTTTTGATATTGGAAATAAAGGAAATAGCTTGGGTTATATCACAAGTTTTTCTTACAAAACCACCTATAAGTTTTATGAAAATTTAATCAATAATACGTATGAAAAATATCCCGATAAAGATACTTATCAACTGGAATCCACTATGAATCAAACGGGAAGTTTGGGAGTAACCAATATTATTCTGAATGCTTTGGGAGGAATTACCTATAAAACCAAAAAAAGCAAATACAAATTCAACATATTACATATTCGAAATGGCGAAAAAGATGCCGGTTTGTTCTGGCAAGATGTTCACGGTTCTGATTTTGTCGTTTTCAAGAAAAGCTATTTGGCTTACACGCAAAGAAATATTACCAATTTACTATTTAACGGAATACATTTTCAACCGGAAAAAAAATATAAAATAGACTGGAAATTGTCTTATACACATTCGGGAATTTATGATAAAGATGTGCGTTCGACCCCTTATCGCTTTGATAACAATCAATATACGATTTTGCAGAACAATCAACCCAGAAGAATTTGGCGTAATCTGACGGAAAACAATTATGTAGCCAAAATAGATTTTAAGAAAAAACTTAAAAACAAAAACCGTTTACTTGCCGGTTTGTCAAGCACTTACAAGATTCGGGATTATGGAATTTACCAATATCAATTGGGACTAAAAGGCAATATTCCTTTAACCGGGGATGCAAATGAACTATTGGAAGAAGAAAATATTTGGACACCAGACACTAATGAAGGAACTTATATTTTAAATCAATCCGTTTATAATCAATCCAATTTGTTCAATGCTAAACAAATTAATTTAGGCGGATATATTTCGGCGGTATATAATTTTAATTCCAAATTAAAAAGTGTCTTTGGAATAAGATTGGAAAAATATATGTTGTTATATACGGGTCAAAATATTATGGGCGATTTAAAATTTGATAACGATGAAGTTTTGAATAAACTGGATTTTTTTCCGTCGGTTAATTTGACTTATAAGTTATCCAATCATACCAATTTGCGTTTTTCTTATGCACGAACTACCGCAAGACCTTCATTCAAAGAAGCTTCCATTGCGGAGATTTACGACCCGTTGTCCAACTCGACATTTATCGGAAACATATTTTTAAAACCTTCCTATATTCAAAATCTGGATTTTAGATACGAATATTATGGAAAGAAAACCGATATGTTTGCCGTAAATCCGTTTTATAAACATTTTAAAGACCCAATAGAATTGGCACTCTACGCATCGGCGCCCAATAATTATACGCCCAGAAATTTAGGAAATGCCAATGTTTACGGAATAGAATTGGAAGTAAGAAAGCAATTGGATTTTGTTTCAAATAAATTAAAAAACTTTAAAATTAACTTAAATGCTTCCTACATCAATTCTCAAATGGAAATGTATGACGAAGAATATCAACTCCGATTGAATACGGCAAGAACAGGAGAAACGATAAGCAAAACAAGAGCACTGCAAGGGCAGGCGCCTTATCTAATTAATGCAGGGCTGGTTTATGATAACAAAAAATTTGGATTGACAAGTACTTTGTCTTATAATACCCAAGGAGAAACATTGGAAAGAGTTGGCGGAGGAGCTCCTGATATTTACTCCAAACCTTTTAATAGTTTGAATTTTAATTTGATAAAAAAAGTTGGAAAAACATCTAATATAAGTTTGGGTATAAAAAATGTTTTGAATGATAAACAAGAACTTTTTTATAAAAATTATAAAGCAAAACCGGAAATATTTTCATCCAAAATCCCCGGTATTACTTTTAATTTAAAATATACTGTGCGTTTTTGACAACGTTATAGTAGTTTTGGTTGGTAAGAGTCCCTTATATATATGAGGGACTTTTTTTGACACTTTGGAAACTATTTGTGTATTAAAAGTTTTCTATGTATCTTTGCATAATACATTTGTAAATCAAATCCAAATGAGAGAAAAAATTATTAAAAAATCGGCAGAGTTACATTTTAAATATGGAATAAAAAATGTAACAATGGATCAGATAGCCCAAGAATTGGGAATATCCAAAAAGACCATTTATCAACATTTTGCCAATAAAACCGAAATGGTAAGCGAAACGGTTAATTATATTTTTGATAAAATACAAACCGAAATTGACAAAATTTGCCTGATGAAATTAAATCCTTATGAAGAAATTCTTTCCATAAAAAGGATTATTCAAGATATGCTTAATAAAAACAATGTATCTCCGCATTATCAATTAAAAAAATATTATCCGGAGATAGCCAAAGATTTGGAACAGAAAAAATTTAAAAGCATAATGGAATGTTTGGAACATAATCTGAAAAAAGGAATAAAGCAAGGCTACTATAAAGAAGATTTGGATAAAGAATTTATCAAGCGGATGTATTTTGCTAATTCAATGGCAATAAGCAATCAAGAATTATTTCCTACTGAAATGTTTGATAAAAAGGAGTTGATGAACGAATTTATAAAAATGTTTTTAACTGGAATTTCCACCAAAAAAGGAAGAAAAAAACTCAAAGAATTGTTATAGGAATTTAAAGAAAGCAAGAAATGAAAAGGTATATTTATGTAATATTATTAGTGTTTGCGATTGTAAGAATTGAAGCGCAAGAAAAAAAGAATTTTACTTTAAAAGAAGCAGTTGATTTTGCATTGCAAAACAATTCCAATATCAAAAAAGCTCAAAATAATGTTCTAAAAGCTCGCAAAAAGGTTTGGGAAACCACTTCGATGGGTTTTCCGCAAATTGATGCAACGGCTTCTTATCAAAAATTTATCGAACAACCGGTAAATCTTTTACCTGCAAAAATATTTAATCCCCAAGCTCCCCCCGACACCTATGTTCCCATAAAATTCGGAACCGAGCAAAATATGAAATGGAGTGCAACCTTGAAACAATTGATTTTTAGCGGTTCGTATTTGGTGGGGTTGCAATCGGCAAGAACTTATAAGAAAATTTCCGAAAATGCCGAAATCAAAACCCGTCAAAAAGTAAAAGAAGCCGTAATCAATGCCTATGGAAATGCTTTACTGACCGAAGAAAGTATTAAAATTTTACAACATAATATCGAAGTGGTAAAGCAGAATTTATACGAAGTAAATGAAATGTATAAAAACGGTTTGGTAGAAGAAACCGATGTTCAACAATTGAAAATTACGCTTGCCAATTTGCAAAATCAAGTGGATTTTATGAAACGGATGCAAAAAACCGCTTATGAAATGCTAAATTTTGTAATGGGACGACCGGTTGAATCCGAATTAAAACTTTCGGACAATATTGAAACTTTGAAAAATCAAGCTATGGATATGGATTTGCTTCAAACGGTTTTTCAGCCAGAACAAAATATCGATTATTTAATTTTTCAAAACCAATTAAAAGCCAAAAAATTACAGGTAAAATTCGAAAAAAGCAAAGCTTTGCCGACAATTGCAGCATTTGTTAATTACGGAAAAAACGCATACAACAATGATTTTGAATTTTTCAAAAGTGATCAAGCTTGGTATGAGCAATCTATTTTCGGATTACAAGTCAATATACCTATTTTTACTAGTTTGGGACGAACCGCACGTGTAAAACAAGCAAAATTGGATTTTGAAAATGCAAAAATAGAATTATCGGACAAAGCCAAGCAATTGAAATTGCAATTTGATCGGGCAAAAAATGAATATGAACACAGTTTTAAGAACTATGAAATAGCCAAAGAAAATTTGCACTTGGCAGAAAAAATTGAAGAAAAAGAACGTATAAAGTTTAAAGAAGGGATTGGAAACAGTTTTCAATTAAATCAAGCGCGGATGCAGTTGTATCAAAGCCAACAACAATATTTGCAATCCATAATTGAAATAATTAACAAAAAAACAATTTTAGAAAATTTACTAGGAAAAAATCTTTAAAATAAAATCCAAAAACTCTCTTATACGAGAGGCGCCGGTTTATGTTTAAATTTAATTATAAAAATAAAAAAACGAAAAAAATGAAAAGATATATTTTAGGTTTGGGAATTTTGGTTATTGGTTTTAGTTCTTGTAATAACAAGAAAACAAAAAATACGGAAACCGATTTATTTACACAAAAAGAACAAATTGAAAAGCAAATAGACAGTTTAAATAAACTTTTAATTGATATTGAAAACAAATTGGGAGAAAACAAAAGTGTTGAAATTCCTGCAATTGAAGCCAAAAAACTTGTCCCCGAAAAATTTGAACATTATATAGAAGTGCAAGGTAATGTGGATACCGACGGAAACGTCTTGGTTATTCCCGAAGCGATGGGTAAGGTTATGAAAATTTATAAGAATGAAGGGCAGCAGGTAAGAAAAGGCGAAGTAATAATGCGTCTGGACGATTCCACTTTGAGAAATCAAATTGCAGAAGTGCGAACGCAATATGATTTGGCTAAAACCGCTTATGAACGTCAGAAAAGATTATGGGATAAAAAAATAGGTTCCGAAATGGCATATTTACAAGCCAAAACCAAAAAGGAAAGTTTAGCCGGTAAGTTAAAAACTTTGCATTCTCAACTTAATAAAATGCAGGTGAAAGCTCCAATTTCGGGTGTAATAGATGATATGATGATTAAAGAAGGTGAAATGGCAGCTCCACAAAGACCGGTAGCAAGAGTTGTTAATTTAAAAAAGGTTTATATGGAAGCCGATATTTCCGAAAAATATTTACAATCGGTGCGTAAAGGAATGCCTGTTTTGATAGAATTTCCCGAAACCGGACAAAATGTTTCGGCTGCTTTATCTTATGTAGGAAATTTTATTCACCCGAATAACAGAACATTTAAAATCAGGGTAAATATTTTGAATTTGGACGGTTCTTTAAAACCTAATTTAACTGGAAATATCAAAATAAAAGATTTTGAAAAACAAGATGTTATAGTATTGCCTTTATCACTAGTTCAAGAAGATCGTGAAGGAAATAATTATGTATTTGTTTTGGTGCCTTCCGATGAAAAAGATATTTATGAAGTTAAAAAACGAATATTGGAAACCGGACCGGTTTACAAAGACAAAATAATGATAAAATCCGGTTTAAATTCGGGAGATATTATTGCCTTACAAGGCGCAAGAGGTTTAACAGTAGGTGATAAAGTGAAAATTTCACATTTGATTAATGCCGAACAGAATGTTGATTCTCAAAATAATTCTCATACAAATCAAAAGGATGAAAAATCAACAAACGAAAAATACTATGTAGTTAAAAAAGGAGAGACTTTATACAGAATACATAAGAAATTTGGTGTTTCATTGGAAAATTTGCGAAAATGGAACGATTTAAAATCAGACCAATTAATAGCGGGACAAAAATTGATTATAAAAAAACAATAATTATTGATTTTTTTAAATCCATAAGCTAATTTTTCAACAAAAAAGTTATATACCGATGAACAAAATGAAACAAATATATAAGGAATTTATTCTTTCAACAGCTTCTTTAAAAAATGCCAATACGGTCAAAGTAATTATTGCGCTATTGACTTTTGGCGGATTGTTTGCCTATATCAATATGCCCAGGGAAGCTTTTCCGGATGTAGCAGCTCCCGAGGTTTTTGTAACGACACCTTATCCGGGAAATTCGGCGGAAGATATAGAAAGTTTGATAACCAATCCGTTGGAAAAAGAATTTAAAAAAATATCCGGTATCGATGAAATCAAATCCACTTCACAAGCAGGTTTTTCCAGCATCGATGTAAAATTTACTTTTGATGTAGATCCCGACAAAGCTTTGTCCGATATCAAAGACAAAATAGACGATGCAATGGGAAAACCCGAATGGCCTAACGATTTACCACAAAATCCCAAAGCTCAAAAATTGGATTTTTCGGAAATGAAACCCATTATGAATATCAATATTTCGGGAGATTTTCCACAAGATCAATTGAAAAAATATGCCGAATATTTGCAAGATAAAATTGAACAATTGCCTCAAATATCGGCAGCTGATATCCGTGGGGCGCAAGATAAAGAAGTGGAAATAGCCGTGGATTTGAACCAAATGGTTTCTCGAAATATCAGCTTTAATAATATAGAACAAGCGGTAAGAAATGAGAATTTGACTATCTCCGCGGGAGAAATAAAAGAAGGAGGCGTCAGAAGGAATGTTCGGGTAATCGGAGAATTTAAAGATCCGAAAAAACTGGGAAATATCATCATTCGTAAAGCCAAAGACAAAGTAACTTATTTGCGTGATGTAGCTAAAATTAACTATCAGGAACAAGAAGCCGAAAGTTATGCCCGTGAGTTTGGTAAGCCGGTAGTAATGTTGGATATCAAAAAACGCAGAGGCGCCAATCAGATACAAGCTTCGGATGAAATAAAAAAGATTATCAAAGAAACCAAGGCAAAGGTTTTTCCAAAAAATCTGAATGTAACCATTACAAACGATTTGTCCGACCGTACCCGAACCCAAGTATCCGATTTGGAAAACAGTATCATTCTGGGAATGATTTTAGTTGTAGGTATTCTGATGTTTTTTATGGGATTTCGTAATGCTTTATTTGTCGGAATAGCCATTCCCTTATCTATGCTGATGTCTTTTTTATTGCTCCATATGATGGGGGTAACCCTCAACACAATGGTTTTGTTTGCTTTGGTATTGGCACTCGGGATGTTGGTGGATAACGGAATTGTAATTGTAGAAAATATTTATCGTTATCGTGAACAGGGATATAAAGCCTTTGAAGCGGCAAAATATGCTGTGGGAGAAGTGGCTTGGCCTATTATTGCATCAACCGCAACGACTTTGGCAGCCTTTATTCCGCTGGCTTTTTGGCCGGGAATTATCGGGGAATTTATGAAATATTTACCCATAACTTTGATTATAGTGTTGTCCTCCTCTTTATTTGTTGCGCTCGTTATCAATCCGGTTTTGACTATGGATTATATGGAGTTGGAAGAAAAGAAATCCGACAAATCAAAAGTAATTAGAACATTTATAATTTATTTAGTCTTGGGGATTTTGACTTTTGTTGCAAAAATGATAATGATTAAACAAGGAAAAACAGCTAATGTCGGAATTGTAAATGCCATAGGATTGATGTTTGTTTTATTGGCTGTTTGGAAAATATTATATAATTTTTTATTGATAGATGCCATTGTTTGGTTTCAAAATAAATTTTTGCCTTGGTTGGAAGAGAAATATAAAAATCTTTTGGGTTTTGCCTTAAAAGGGAAAAATGCATACATATTTTTCGTAGGCACCGTATTTTTATTGGTTTTTTCGTTTTTGCTGCTTAAAATTTTTCCACCGAAAAAAAGCTTTTTCCCCAATACACAACCCAATCAAATTTATGTTTATATAGAACACCCGATTGGAACGGATATTACGGTGGTCAATGATTTTACAAAAAAATTAACCGATAAAATCAGAAAATATTTCAAAGAAAACAAATACGATTTTCTTGTAAATTCAATAGTAGAACAAGTAGGCGAAGGAACCGGCGACCCACGTTTGGGAGAGTTCGGGGGCAAAACACCGAATAAAGCCAAAATTATAATCGATTTGGTGGATTTTAAATATCGTAACGGAGTGGATGCTTCCGAAATATTGAATGATATTCGTCAATTGACCAAAGGATATGCCGGGATAAAAATATCGGCGGACAAGGATCAACACAAACCACCGACAGGCGCTCCGATAGATTTGGAACTTTACGGAGATGACTATGATCAATTATTAAGCACGGCTTTCAAAGTAAAAAAATATTTGGATGATGCCTATATTCCCGGAATTGAAAATTTGAAAATAAATGTTGATAAAAACAAACCCGAACTTCCCGTATATGTCGATAGAGAAAAAGCAGGTAGATTGGGAGTTAAAACCGGACAAATCGGGATGGCATTGAGAACAGCGGTTTACGGTAAAGAAATAGACCGTTTCAAAGAAGGCGACGACGATTATCCCATCAATGTTCGTTTGGATAAAAAATATCGTTATGACAGACAAAATTTGATGAATCAAAATATCGTTTATCGGGATCAACAAACGGGAAAAATAGTTTCCGTGCCGGTTTCAGCTGTGGCAAAAATGAAATCAACATCCACTTTTAGTGCCGTTAAACGTAAAGATTTGAAAAGAACCATTGCCATAACTTCCAATGTTTTGGAAGGATATAATGCCAATGAAATCGTAGAAAAACTCGATAAAAAAATGCATCAATTCAAATTGCCCGCTAATATTTCTTATGCCTTCCAAGGCGAACAAAAAGAAATGAAAAAAAATATGGGATTTCTTTCCAAAGCTTTGATGTTTGCCATTTTCTTAATATTCTTGATTTTGGTTACACAATTTAATTCTATGACCACGCCTTTTATTATTTTAATGACGGTAATTTTGAGTATGATTGGGGTATTGTTCGGTTTGATTATTATGCATCAGGACTTTATAGTGGTAATGACAATGATCGGGATAATTTCATTAGCGGGAATTGTGGTAAACAACGCTATCGTGTTATTGGATTATACTAATCTAACGATTCAAAGAAAACGTTTGGAAGCCGGTTTGACC
>JALSPZ010000223.1 GCA_026985675.1 Flavobacteriales bacterium | reverse complement strand
TTGAATCTAATGAAAAAGTTAATTATTTATTTTTTTCTCATCCTTATTTTAATAGGTGGAGGAATGTATGCTTTTGCGTATTATGTGCCATATAGTGATGGGTGGCGTGCTGGTAAGTTGGTAAAATTCAGTCATAAAGGTATTCTCATTAAGACTTGGGAAGGACAACTTAGCACCGGAATAGGACAAGATCACCTTTGGAATTTTTCGGTTGAGTCCAAAGAAAAATTGGTTATTGAAAAAATGGTGGATTATCAAGGAAAAGGAGTTAAAATTCGTTATATCGAACGATTTTGGAAAATTCCTTGGTTGGGCGATACAAAATATTTTGCCAAAGAAATCGTTTTAGATAGAGACGCCGAACAAATCGGAGATTAATACCTTTTTATGAAATTTTTAATATCAATTTTTTTCGTTTCTATTCTTTGGATTCTTCCGGCACAGACATTTAAGCCGTATTCCAATGAATTTCTGAACATAGGAATTGATGCTCGTGCCTTAGCCTTGGGAAATGCAGCTATCGCTCAAACTTCCGATGTAACCGCGGGCTATTGGAATCCAGCCAATTTATATAATGTGCAATCAAGACAAGTGGCTTTGATGCATGCGGCTTATTTTGCCAATATAGCCCAATTTGATTATATGGCTTACGGAAACAAAATCGATGATAAAACCGCTTTCTCTCTATCATTGATACGTTTTGGTGTGGATAATATTATGAATACTACAAGATTAATTGATGGGCAAGGCAATATAGATTATGATAGAATTACTTATTTTTCGACGGCAGATTACGCTTTAAACTTTTCTTTGGGAAGAAAAGACCTTTGGAAAGGATTGGATTTGGGAATAACCGCCAAGTTAATCTATCGTCATATCGGTGATTTTGCTTCCGGATATGGTTTCGGGTTTGATGTTGGTGCCGCTTATCATACGGGAAAATGGAATTTGGGTTTGGTAGCAAGAGATATAACCACTACTTTCAATTATTGGTCGGTAAATGACGTTGCTTTTGCCGAAATTCAAAATGCTATTCCCGGACAAAATCAAGAAAAACCGGATAATATAGAGCTTACTTTACCCAAACTTCAATTGGGTATTCAACGAAATTTTACTTTGAAAAATAATTGGGAATTGTCTGCCGAATTTGATATAAATACTCGTTTTTATAAAACATTTGCTTTGTTAAGCTCGGATTTTGTCAGTATAGACCCTGCTTTGGGATTGGAATTTCAATATTCTAAAATGGTTTTTTTGAGATTGGGCGTTAATAATTTTCAACAGCAAGAGTTTTACGGAGAAAAACAAATCATTTTTCAGCCCAATGCCGGTTTAGGTTTTGCCTACAAAGGGATTTCCTTGGACTATGCATTGACCAATATCGGCTCCGATGGTTTCTTTTCTCACATTTTTTCTTTAAAAATTGACTTGGACAAATTGCTGCCGAAAAAACAAAATCAATAGGATCTTTTAGTCGGTTTTATCAATTATATAGTTTTCAATTCTATCTTTTATGCTGACTGTCGGATTAAAATATTCCAATTTGGCATAAATTTCAGCTCCGTATTTTTTACTTATTTTTTCAAGTTTTACTAATGGAGTATTTCCAATGGTCTCTAATATTTTTTGCATATCAGGTATTTTATCAATAAATTTTGAAATATTCGCAAAAATAAACATTAAATTGTCTCAAATTTCAATTAATAAAACTTTAACTAAAAAAAATATCTTTTCAAAATATGATAATTGATTGCTCTTTTTTGTATTGAATTTCTTAAATTTGAATAGATTTTTAAAACAAAAATTATGAAATACAGAATAGAACACGACACTATTGGAGAAGTTAAAGTTCCTGCGGATAAATATTGGGGCGCTCAAACCGAACGTTCACGGAATAATTTTAAAATAGGTCCTGCGGCTTCCATGCCGAGAGAAATTATAGATGCTTTCGCTATTTTGAAAAAAGCAGCTGCTTATACCAATCACGAATTGGGTGTTTTGCCCAAGGATAAAAGAGATTTGATTGCACAAGTAGCAGATGAAGTGTTGGAAGGAAAACTCTATGATCAGTTTCCTTTGGTGATATGGCAAACCGGTTCGGGAACGCAGAGTAATATGAATTTTAATGAAGTGGTTTCCAATAGAGCGCATGTTTTAATGGGAAACAAATTAGGTGAGGGAAAAAAATATATTCATCCCAATGATG
>JALSPZ010000222.1 GCA_026985675.1 Flavobacteriales bacterium | reverse complement strand
ATAACGATATGGAAATCGTTGTGGAAATTAGAAGTTTAAACAGCAAAAACCAAGATATTAAAATACGTATTCCTTCCGGATACAAAGCAAAAGAAACCGAAATCAGAAGTTTTATTTTGAATAAACTAATTCGAGGAAAAATAGATGTAAGTTTACAAATAGAATATTTAAGCGGCAAAGCCTCAGCTAAGATTAATCTGCAAGCTTTGACCGCATATCTTTCCCAACTGAAACAAATAAAACCCGATATTGATGAGAATTTGGCTATCAATTCCATTATACGATTGCCGGATGTTCTTAAAACCGATGAAAACGAACCCGATGAAAAATTATGGCTGGAAATAAAAAATGTGCTTTCTGAAGCCGTTGAACAATTGATAAATTTTCGTTTACAAGAAGGGAAATCCATTGAAAAGGATTTACAAGATAATATTTTGATTATCAGAAATAAACTTCAAACAATTATTGAAGAAGAAAAAAGAAGAATTTTATCAAAAAAAGAAAAAATTCGTTTGGAATTGGAAAAATTAAAAATAGAAATCGATGAAAACCGTTTTGAACAGGAATTGATTTATTATATCGAAAAATTTGATATAAATGAAGAAATTATCCGTTTAAAGAATCATTTGGATTTTTTTATAAAACAATTAAAAACCGAACAATTATCCAAAGGCAAAAAATTAGGTTTTATTGCTCAGGAAATCGGGCGTGAAATTAATACCATAGGTTCCAAAGCCAATGATAGTATTATCCAAAAGAGTGTAGTGGAAATGAAAGATGCTTTGGAAAAAATCAAAGAACAAGTTTTAAATGTTTTATAAAAAATGTATCATTATATAATTGTCGGATTTGGGATTGGCGGGTTTAGTTTCAGTCAATTATTAGAAGAAAACAGAAGAAATTTTATAGTTTTTGACAATAATTCTCAACAATCTACCCGAATTGCAGGGGGTATGTATAATCCGATTATTCTGAAAAGGTTTACACCTGCTTGGAAAGCCGCCGAAATGTTGCCTTATGCATTGCTTCAATTTCAAAAATTTGAACATAAATTTCAAAAAAAATATGTTTTTCCTATAAATATTTACAGAAAACTAGCTTCGGTTGAGGAGCAAAACAATTGGGCAGTTGCATCTGACAAACCGGTTATGCGAGATTTTATGCTTCCGGTAAGTTTTGAAAAAATTGAAGGTATTGAATCCCCTTATGGTTTTGGAATATTGAAAAAAACAGGTATCGTAAATGTAAGTCAATTGTTGGATGATGCCAAAAAGGAACTTAAAAGAAAGAAGCTTTTAATTGAAGAAGGATTTCAATATAAAAATTTGAATATTTACCCTGATTATGTTGAATATCAAGGAATAAAAGCTAGATGCATTATTTTTGCCGAAGGTTATGGATTGAAAAAAAATCCTTATTTCAATTCACTCCCATTGATGGGAACAAAAGGCGAAATGTTGTTAATTAAAACGGAAGCTCAAATTCCTTATATTGTTAAATCCAATGTTTTTTTGGCACCGGATGTAAATAAAAAAGGGCAATATTATGTTGGAGCTACTTATAATTGGGAAGATAAAAGCAATATTCCTACGCAAGAAGCCAAAGAACATTTGGAAAACAAATTGCAAAGATTATTTAACAAAGATTATAAAGTGGTTTTACAAAAAGCCGGGATTCGGCCGACTGTTAAAGATAGAAGACCGTTGGTTGGAACACATCCCGATTTTAAAAATCTAGCTGTTTTGAACGGCTTGGGCACACGGGGAGTTATTCTTGCTCCTAATATTGCTAAAGATTTATATAATTACTTGGAATTTGATCAGAAACTTCCTCCCGAAATAGACATCAAACGTTTTGGCATTTGAAAACTACTTATAAAAAAAGCTGCCAATGGCAGCTTTTTTTAAATCGTTTCTTTATTATTCTCGATATTTTCAACACTTTGCTCGCTTGGATCCAAAAGTCTGAATCCGGCTCCGTGAATATTTACAATTTTTACACTCGGATCTTTTTTGAGCAATTTTCTCAGTTTGGCAATATAAACATCCATACTACGAGAAGTAAAATAGTTGTCGTCTTGCCAAATTTCTTTTAAAGCTTTCTCCCGGGGCATCAAATCGTTTTTGTAGCTCGCTAACATTTGTAACAATTTACTTTCCTTGGGAGATAATTTGATAGCTTCTTCATCTTTATACTTCAAATTTCTCAATTTGGCATCAAAAGTAAAATCACCTATTTTAAAATCATAAACTTCTTTTTTCTCGTGTTCTTCCTCTTTCACAGCTCTGTTTAACAGTGCTTTAATTTTATAGATCAATACTTCGGAATCAAAAGGTTTGTTGATATAATCATCTGCTCCTATTTGATATCCTTTAAGCATATCTTCTTTAAGCGTTTTTGCCGTAAGGAAAATCAAAGGAACTTTTTGATCTCTAAAACGGATTTCTTTGGCCAAAGTAAAACCGTCTTTATAGGGCATCATTACATCGAGAATGATTAAATCGAATTTGTCCTTTTTGAACTTCTCAAATCCTTCCATTCCATTCCTTGCCAAAACCACTTCAAAGTCGTTTAGCATCAGGTAATCCCTCAAAATGATACCAAAATTGATATCATCTTCAACTAACAAGATTTTTTGTTTTGTTTGTGCTGTCGTCATATTATTATAGTTTGTGTGTATTAATATTTAGTTTATGTGTATTTTCATTTAATCACAGGGAATTTAATAATAAATGTACTCCCTTTATCTTTTACGCTTTTAACATTAATTTTTCCATTCAAAGCACGGACAACTTTTAAAACATAAGCCAAGCCTAATCCGTGTCCTTTCACATTATGAATATTACCGGTAGGCGCTCGATAAAATTTATCAAAAACTTTCTTCTGCACCGAGCGGCTCATCCCAATCCCTTTGTCACTTATTTCAATCACTACATTTCCTTTGGCATCATTATAAGTTCTTACATCAACTTCCGGTATTTCTTTGGAATATTTTACTGCATTATCCAAAACATTGACAAAAACATTTGTTAACAAAACCTCATCTCCATTGATCTTTGTATCACGGGCTTGAAAATCCATATTCAAATATCCTTTTTTATCTTTGACAATTAAATTGATATGATCTATTGCCTTGCCCAGTATTTCATGAACATCTACCGGTGTTACATCTACTTTACTGTCAATTTTATCCAATACCGACATATTCAAAACGTTTTCTACCTGATTGAGCATCCGCTTATTTTCTTGTTTTAACATTTTCAAATAATGATTCATCATTTTCTCATCCTTCATTACTCGTGGTGATTTCATTGCATCCGTTATTAAATTAATGGTTGCAATTGGTGTTTTAAACTCATGAGTCATATTATTGATAAAATCTGTTTTCATTTCCGAAATTTTCTTCTGCCGGATAATAAAATATATCGTCAGAATATAAATCAATAATATCACAGCCATGAGCAAATCCGATAGAAATTGGATTCTCAAACTCTCATGTTTGAATAACTCGTTTTTATTAAAAGCAAGAACTAATTCATATTTTGTCATCCCCGTATCATCGGGAAAAATTCTAAATCGATAAAATTTGAATTTATCTTTATCCAACGAAAAATGCTTACTATGCACTTTCGTTAAAATCCCATCATTTAAAATTCCAAATTCATAATGGTAATTAATACCTCTTTTAAATAATTCCTTGTCTATCCAATTTTTTAGACTGTCTTTGGAAACCCTTTTATAAATAGGTTCGATAACGGAAATATCCTTTATCACGCGTGAAAAATATTTAGGATTGATTCCCAGCTTGGAATGTTCAAAGCCACGGGATTGATCAACCATTTTATTTTTCTTAAAAAAATTTGATTTTGTTTGTGATATACTTAATTTTCCAAAAACAGAATCAAATTGTTTTTCCGAAAGAGGAAATTTTAAATTTAAACCTTTTTCAAGGACCAAATGCTTATAAGCAAATACTTCATTGGTGTTTTTATTTTCCTTTTTAAATACAAATTCAAACACATCGTTTTTAGATAAGGTATCCGATGAATTTTGAATTTTTTTCAGATAACGTTCTGTTTCAAGACTTTCCGCTTTGTTTACTATATCATATAAAATTTGATTGATAGTATAATAAAACTGCTGGTCTCTTAATTGAATATCATTATCCCTTAACTTTACCTGCATCATACGAATTCCCAAAACGGAAATCGTCATAAAAACTACCAATAGAACAATATTAGCCTTTTTCATCTACAAAGTTATGTTAAAATATTTGAATCACAATAAATAAGGTCAAAAAATTAACTTTTTTTTAACATTTTTTTAAGTTTTAAATCTATTTTTTTAACACTATTTCTTAAAAAAACAGGATTTTCATTATTTTTAATAATAAAATCAGAATTTTCTATTATTTTTGATGAAATATTTTGATTTGATAATCTTTTTTTAATTTCCTCTTCATTTATTTCATCTCTTTTTTTTATCCTTTCTACTCTTTTTTTCAAGTCGGCTACGACCCAAATAATATAATCAGTCAATTTATCCATTCCGCTTTTATGCAGAATAGCATTTTCAACAATTACGTAAGGGGCGGTTTGTAATCTTACCCATTTCTTAAAATCCTTTCGCACTGCCGGATGCACTATTGCTTCCAGTTTTTTTAGTTTTTCCGGATGAGAAAAAACAATTTTTGCCAAATATCCCGTGTTTAACTTTCCTGAAATATAAACATTATTTCCAAATTCTCTAATAATATTTTCTTTTAATTCATTATCGGTTTGCATAAGTTTTTTGGCTTGATCATCAGCAAAATAAACTGGAATTCCTAATTCTTCAAAAATACGGGCAACCGTTGTTTTGCCACTTCCCATTCCTCCTGTTAAACCTACAATCTTGGTCATTTTTTTATCAATATTTTTACATATTCGGGAATCAATTCTATATCAAAAATTTCTTGAGGTTTATCTATCAATTCCACTTTTATCAAACTATCTCCCGGTTTAATTTTTTTTTGATTAATTCCGGCTTTAAAGATAACATTTTTTATTTTTGGATAATCCACTCTAAAAAAATGATATTTTACAAGAACTTCCGATGGAAAAATCAAAGGTTCCGAGTCTAAATTTCCGGATATAGGGAAAATCCGAAGCTTTCTTTTGTCAGAAATTACTTGCCCTACATCCAAGTGAAAATGAATTTTATTAGGAGTAACTATAAGCTTTTCAGGAACGTCCAAATCCAATTGTCGGTCAATATCTGCTTGCACTTTATCAAAAGTATATTTTTTGGTTTTTATAGTATCAATTGTTTCCAAAAGGTTAGGCGATCCGAAAATATAAACTTCTTTCGGTTCTATTTCAGGTAGCTTTTTATTTAAAAATGATGGAGCAAAATTTAGTTTTACCAAAGCTTTTACAGGCACCTTTTTGCTATTAATTCCTTTTAACAACTTGATTTTTTTAGGTTTTATCTCCAAAATTTTAATATCATTTCCCAGTAAGGATTTTAATTCGGTGTTATAGTTTTCAGGTTGCCAATAATCCTGAGTTTTAATCCGGTTTAAAGCATATTTAAACACAGGTTTTTTTAATTTAAGCTCCAACAATCCGTAACCTGTCGATTTAATTTTAACCTTTAAGGTATCTTGTTGATAAAAATCAGGTAAATCGATCGAATTTTCATCCGTATAAATTACCGGAAGGTTAAAGGTGTAAAAATAAGTATCCGAAAATTGAGACAAAAACCATAGAATCGCAGAAATAAGCAAGAAAAACAAAAAACTGTGAAGCTTGTTATTTTTTACAAAAAAATTAACTATATGGTTAAATCTTTTCCTCATTACAAATGTTATCTTTGCAAAGATACTTAATTCTATTGATTTTTATGGCGTATATATATCTATTGGGATTAATTTTTGTTCTTCATTTGTTAGCGGTTTCAAGCCCGGGACCTGATTTCTTACTGGTGCTAAAAAATACTATACAATATGGCAAAAAAGCAGGAAGTTACACCAGTTTGGGAATTGCCTTGGGAATTACTATTCATATTTTATATTCATTAACGGGTATAGCCATGCTATTGAAAAAAAATCCTTCGCTTTTCAATAGCATAAAATATTTGGGAGCTATATACATTATATATTTAGGAATTAAAACTTTAAGGGAAAAAACCAAAAACCTTGATATAAATTTTAATAAAATTGAAAAATCTTTTCAAAAATTTAAAGCTGTTGAAATGATTAAAACCGGTTTTTTAACCAATGTATTAAATCCCAAAGCGTCTCTTTTCTTTTTGAGCATTTTTTCGGTTGTAATTCCACCGGACACCCCCAACTTTATTCTTGTGCTGATTATACTTATGATGTTTCTTACCAATTATTTTTGGTTTGATGGAGTTGCACGACTATTTTCTCATCCCAAAATGATGTCTTACTATAATAAATATGAAAAAATTCTTCAAAAAACTTTTGGAATTTTATTAATTCTAATTGGGCTGGAAATTTTTATTCTTTAATTTTTTTATTATTTAGAAACATTCTAATTAATTTTGAGAAAAATTTAAAATTATGAAAATAGCCATTGCTACCGATGATCGTATCAATATTGCCAAAAGAACCGGAAGAGCTAAAGAATTTGTTATTTATTCAATAACTGATGGCAAAATACAAAATATAGAATTTAAAGAAAATCTACATCGGCATCATCATGATGAATATGAACACCACCAACATAATCCTGGACAAGGCAAAGGACAAGGGCGTAATAAACATACCGAACGACACTTGCACGGACACCATCATACACCTGGTAAACATCTTCATGATGAGGTTGTTGAAATACTTAGAAATGTAGATGTTTTATTATATAAAGCCCTAGGAAAATATATGCGGCAGGATATGCTGAATGCCAAGATTAATATTAAAAGAACTTCAAAAGAAAAATTGGAAGAAATAGTCCGGGATTATTTAGAGAGTAATTAGGCTTATGTTTTTTTCTTATTGAATTTACTATATTTTTAGTGTCAGGTAATGATATTTTTCTTCAAAACTTTTTGCATCTTTGCATACACAATAATTTTAGAAAATGAAACAAACAAACATTTTGCTTTCCGATAGTTTTAATACCCCATTACAAACCGCTCCATTTAGTCTTATAAAACCCGAAGATTTTAAACCGGCTATAGAAAAATTTATAGCACAAACAAAAAATGAAATTAAGGAAATAGTTAACAATCCCGAAAAACCAAATTTTCAAAATACTATTGAAGCTTTGGAGTTTTCAGGTATGCAATTGGATAGAATCGCCTCTATTCTGGCAAATCTTAATTCTGCTGAAACATCCGAAAGGTTACAGAAAGTTGCTGATGAAGTTATGCCTATGCTGACAAAACTCGGTAATGATATAAAACTCAATCCGGAACTTTTCAAACGCATAAAAACCGTATTTGATAATAAACAACAATTCGATTTAAACGAAGAACAGAAAACACTTTTAGACAAACATTATAATAGTTTTGTGCGAAACGGAGCGCTTCTTAACGAAAACGAAAAACAAAAACTTAGGGAAATTGATAATCAATTAACCATTCTGAAACTCAATTTCAACAAAAATGTTTTAGCCGAAACCAATGCTTATCAATTGCATATCACCGACAAAAACGACCTCAAAGGATTGCCGGAACAATTGATAAAGTCCGCAGAAGAATTGGCACAAACACAAGGTAAAAGCGGTTGGATTTTTACTTTACATTATCCTTCGTATGTTCCGTTTATGAAATATGCCGAAAACCGAAATTTGAGAAAAAAAATGGCTTTGGCTTACGGTTCAAGGGCTTATAAAAACAATGAATTTGACAACCAACAAAATGTTTTGGAAATTGTCCGTCTGCGTCAGCAAAGAGCCAAACTTTTGGGTTGCCAAACCCACGCCGAATTTGTTTTGGAAGAACGAATGGCTCAAAATCCCGATAAAGTTTTGAATTTTCTCAACGATTTATATCAACCTGCTTATCCGGCAGCAAAAAAAGAATTTGAAAAGTTACAAGACCTTGCTGCCAAAGACGGCATCGAGCAATTGGAAAAATGGGATATTGCATATTATTCCGAAAAACTTAAACAAAAGGAACTTGACCTCAATGAAGAAGAACTCAAACCCTATTTTCAATTGGAAAATGTTGTCAAAGGAGTTTTTGAAGTTGCCCGTAAATTATACGGATTGAAATTCAATAAAACCGATCAATTTGACAAATATCACCCCGATGTAGATACTTATGAGGTAACCGATGAAGACGACAATTTGGTTGCGGTTTTCTACACCGATTTCTTTCCACGAGCTGGTAAACGTCAAGGGGCTTGGATGACTTCTTACAAACCGCAATGGAAAAAAGACGGAATAAATTCACGTCCGCACATTTCAATTGTTTGTAATTTTACCAAACCTTCAACTGATACCCCAAGTTTGTTGAGTTTTAATGAAGTAACCACTTTATTCCACGAATTTGGACACGCCTTGCACGGTATGCTGGCAAATACCGTATATCCTTCGCTTTCCGGCACCAATGTTTATTGGGATTTTGTCGAACTCCCGTCACAAATTATGGAAAACTGGGCTTATGAACCCGAAGCACTAAAACTTTTTGCCAAACATTATAAAACCGGAGAAATCATTCCACTGGAATTAATAGAAAAAATAAAAAAATCCTTGCAATTTATGGAAGGATATGCCACTACAAGGCAATTGAGTTTCGGATTTTTGGATATGGATTGGCATCATAATTTTGATGTGGAAAAGATAACGGATGTAGGCAAATTTGAAGAAAAGTCTTTTGAAAAGACCAAATTGGTTCCCCATCACCCCGAAAATAATATGAGTGTCGCCTTCGGGCATATATTCCCCGGTGGATATTCCGCGGGATATTATTCATATAAATGGGCGGAAGTGCTGGATGCGGATGCTTTTGAATTTTTTAAAGAAAAAGGAATTTTCAACCCCGAAGTAGCTCTAAAATTCAAAAAACTTTTACAATCCGGTGGCAGTATCCACCCAATGAAATTATATAAAGAATTCAGAGGTAGAGAACCCAAAGTTGAGGCATTGTTAAAAAGAGCCGGATTATCAAAGAAATAATTATACGTTTAAAAATATTTATACTTCAAAAAAAGAAATTTATGCAATACATCCCTTCAAAAATCAATCGTTTTCTGATGTTTAAACTTCCTGCCGCCTGGATAGCAGGGGTGCGGGTAAAGGAGATAACCGATGAAAAAGCAGTAGTAACCGCTCGTCATAAATGGATCAATCAAAATCCTTTTCAATCGATGTATTTTGCTGTTTTGGCAATGGGAGCAGAACTTTCCACCGGAATTTTGGTAATGAAAAAAATACAAGAAAGTCATCAGAACAT
>JALSPZ010000221.1 GCA_026985675.1 Flavobacteriales bacterium | reverse complement strand
GGGGGAAAAATTCGTAATCGGGCAAAGATTAGGATTGAGGACAACAAAACCCTTGTGATTTACGAAATTCCCTTTAAAACCACTACGGGAAGTTTGATTGATTCCATCATAAAAGCCAATAATAAAGGCAAGATTCGTATTAAAAAAATTGAGGATAATACTTCTGAAAACGTAGAAATTCGCTTGCATTTGCCCCCTGGAATTTCACCCGACAAAACCATTGACGCACTTTATGCTTTTACCAACTGCGAAATTTCCATTTCGCCGCTTGGCGTTGTTATTGAAGAGAATAAACCGCGTTTTTTGGGGGTTACGGAGATATTGGAAATTTCTACGCACCGCACGGTTGATTTGTTGCGTCAGGAATTGGAAATAGAATTGCAAGAGTTGGAGGACCAATGGCACGCCGCTTCGTTGGAACGTATTTTTATTGAAAATCGTATTTATCGAGATATCGAAGAAGAAACAAGTTGGGAAGGTGTGCTTAAAGCCATAGACGAAGGATTGAAACCGCATATCAAACATTTGAAACGTCCGGTGGTTGAAGCCGATTTAATCAGATTAACGGAAATAAAAATCAAACGTATTTCAAAATTTGATATTGACAAAGCACGTAAAAATATTGAAGCAATTGAGGAAAAAATCGCTCAAAAAAAATATCATCTGGAACATATTATCGAATATGCCATAGACTTTTTTAAAAATCTGAAAAAGAAATATGGAAAAGGACGTGAGCGAAAAACCGAAATTAAAACTTTTGACGATATCGAAGCGACCAAAGTGGTTATTCGTAATGTTAAATTGTATGTAAATCGTGAAGAGGGTTTTGCGGGAACATCCTTGCGAAAAGACGAATACGTTGCCGATGTTTCGGATATTGATGATATCATCGTTATCCGAAGAGACGGAAAAATGATGGTCAGTAAAGTTGCCGATAAAAAATTCTTTGGAAAAGACATTATATATATTAATGTATTCAAGAAAAAAGACAAACGCACCATTTACAATATTATTTATAGAGATGGTAAACGAGGGCCTTCGTATATGAAACGGTTTTATGTCAGTGGGGTAACGCGTGATAAGGAATATGATTTAACCCAAGGCAATCCGGGTTCGCAAATATTGTATTTTTCGGCAAATCCTAATGGCGAAGCCGAAGTGGTAACCGTTCATTTACGTCAAACCGGTAGTTTACGCAAAACAAAATTTGATATCGATTTTAAAGAACTGATAATCAAAGGGCGTGGGGTTAGAGGAAATTTGGTGACTAAACTTCCGGTTAAATCCATCAAGCTAAAAGAAGCAGGTGTTTCCACGCTACAAGCCAGAAAAATATGGTTTGATGATGTGGTTATGCGTTTAAATACGGAAGAACGCGGAGAATACCTCGGAGAATTCAAAGGCGATGATAAACTGGTAATGATTACGCAAGACGGACGTGTATCGGTATTCACCCCCGATTTGGAAAAACATTTTCCCGAAGAAATGATTTTGTTGGAAAAATATGTTCCCAATAAACCCGTAACCGCCGGTTATTACGATAAAAACAAAGAACGGTATTTTATCAAGCGATTTTTAATTGACGACATCAAGCGTGAAGAGACTTTTATTCCCGATAACTCGCAGTTACTACAAGTTTCTTATGATTGGTTACCCGTTTGGGAATTGCATTTCGTTAAACCGAGAGGAAAATCCGCAAAAGAACCCAAACAAATTAATGTGGACGATTTTATCGGTGTTAAAGGGATTAAAGCACAAGGAAATTTGTTGAGTAAGGACAAATTGAAACAAATAGATAAGTTGCCTTCTTTGGAATATGAGGAAAAAACTGACGATGACGGTGAAACAGAGGAAGTTGATGAAGATGTTTTAAATGAAAATATTGAAAAATCAAGTTCGCAAATCCAAGAAGATAAACAAGAAGAATTTAAACCAAAAACTAAACCTGACAATTTAGAGCCGCCGACATTGTTTTAACAATATAAAACACCAATATATCTTTTAATATGACAGCTATAAGTGCAACTTTTGTTACTTAAAGAGGCTTTTTATAAGAAAATAGCCAAAATATTCATATGTAATTTAAAAAAATATTGAGATTTAGATATACGTAAATTTAGTTTAACTAATTTATAATCAATAAAATAAGTTGATTTTGTAGTTTGTTAAAATGTAATGTTAATAAAATATTAAAAAAAAAAGCTAAAAAGAGTAATAATCATATTC
>JALSPZ010000220.1 GCA_026985675.1 Flavobacteriales bacterium | reverse complement strand
AAATTTAAAACCGATTTCCCTTTGTTGATAAAATTCATCGATGCCGCTGATGATTTGTCCATACAAGTCCACCCCGACGATGAAATGGCTGAAAAATATCACCAATCTTTCGGCAAAAACGAACTTTGGTATATCGTTCAAGCCGACCCGGGAGCTTTGCTGTATATCGGATTTAAAGAAAATATCGATAAAAATGATTATTCAAAATCCTTAAACGAAGGAAATCTTGAAAAAATCTTAAACAAAATTGAAGTAAAAACAGGCGATACGGTTTATATCCCGGCGGGAACGGTTCACGCCATTGGCAAAGGAATATTATTGGCTGAAATTCAACAAACTTCCGATATTACTTATCGTATTTACGATTGGAACCGTGTGGGATTGGACGGAAAACCACGTGAATTGCACACCGAAAAAGCTTTGGAAGCTATTGATTTTCAGGCTAAACCCGATTTTAGAAATGAAAACCCTATTAAAACGCCTTTTTTTAATATTGAAAAGTTATCCATCAAAAATGATAAAAAAATCCAATTAACCAAGGATAGTTTTTCCATTTTGATGAACGTTGGAAAAGGCGAATTTTTAGTAAACGATATGAACTTCAAACAAGGACAAAGCTTATTTATTCCTGCCGTAACGGAACAACTGAAAATAAGCTGTAAAAATGCGGGAGAAATTTTGTTGATAAATATATAGGATTTAGAAAAATAATAAACGCCAATTAAATCATAAATTATGGCCAAATCGACAAAAATAAAAGTAGAAGATAAAATTATTTCAATTTTCCGGCAAAATGAGCAGGATTATATCTGTTTGACGGATATGGTTAGAGGAGAAGAAGGAAGTTCACACATTCGAAATTGGATGAGAAACAGAAATACAGTAGAATTTATTGGTCTTTGGGAAACTATACATAATCCAGATTTTAAAGATGTCGAATTCGACAGGTTTAGAAAAGAAGCAGGACTTAACAGTTTCAATTTAACACCAAAAAAATGGATTGAAGCAACTAATGCCATTGGAATAATATCAAAATCAGGTAGATATGGTGGAACTTATGCTCATAAAGATCTAGCATTTGAATTTGGTGCTTGGATAAGTCCAATGTTTAAACTATTATTGATTAAAGAATTCCAAAGATTAAAAGAAATCGAAACGAATCAATATAATCTTGAATGGAATATTAAAAGAATATTAAGTAAAACAAATTATTTTATTCATACCGATGCCATAAAAAATTATATCCTTCCGTATAAAGATTACAGTAAAGATAATGAGTGGCTAATTTATGCAGAAGAAGCAGATTTGTTAAATGTTGCATTATTCAATTGTACAGCAAAAGATTGGAGAGAGGCAAACCCTAAACTTGTAGAAAAAGGGATGAATATAAGAGATATAGCAAGCATTAATGAATTAGTGGTTTTATCAAATTTAGAAAATTTAAACGCATTGATGATAGAAAGAAAGATTGACAAAATGGAAAGATTCAAGCAATTAAAAAAAACAGCTGTATCCCAGCTTGATACTCTTAACAATAAAGATTTTATCAAATCATTAAAGAAACTATCAGATAAAACCTATCCTGATGAGGTAAAGAAATTACGAAAATAAATTAAAATTTTAGTTCAATAAAATAAAAACAGGATTATAAAAATGACAAAAAAAGCAAAAGTTGTAGTAGGACTTTCCGGTGGCGTTGATTCCAGCGTTGCCGCCAAATTATTGATTGACCAAGGATATGAAGTGATTGGTGCGTTTATGAAAAACTGGGACGATACCCGATACACCATAACCGACGAAATGCAATGGATAAAAGACAGCGAAGATGCACGAAAAGTCGCTGAAAAATTAGATATTCCTTTTTATATTTTCGATTTTAGAGAAAAATATTTTAAACGCGTAGTGGATTATATGTTTCGTGAATATGAAATCGGGCGGACACCCAATCCCGATATTTTGTGCAACCGGGAAGTAAAATTTGATTTATTTTGGGACGAAGCCGAAAAACTCGGGGCGGATTTTGTAGCAACCGGTCATTATGCCCGTAAAGATGAAATCCAAAAAGACGGAAAAACCTATTATCGCCTGCTCGCCGGTTTAGACCCCAAAAAAGACCAATCGTATTTCTTGGCACAACTCAATCAAAAACAGCTCAAACACGCTTTGTTTCCAATAGGCGAACTGGAAAAACCCGAAGTGCGTAAAATTGCCAAAGAACAAGATTTTGT
>JALSPZ010000219.1 GCA_026985675.1 Flavobacteriales bacterium | reverse complement strand
AAAGCCCGACCATACCAGCCAAAAAAATATTTTTTTCATACGGTGATTTTCCCGGATAAAAGCTTAGCGTAAAACTACTAAAAATAACGGCATCAGAGACCGGCAATTTTGATCAGGTTTCGGTGAACGGCATCGATGGCATCATAGACTTTATCGGGATCGGCATTTTTGTTATGCAATATATCAACAAAAGCATATAAATGACGCAAAGCATTTTTCTTTTGTTCGACCTCCGCATCGTTGGTTTTGGCAGCTTCCAATGCATGAATCAATTCGTTCATTTTTTTGGTTTCGGCATCCAACAGTGTTTGAAAATAGTTGCCTTTTTCCATTAAAGCGCCCAAATAAAGAACGGTCAGTAAATGCGCCTGAATCAGGTTTTTTCCCAGCAGAATTTTTGTTTTGTTGCCTATGAGATTTTGATATCTTCCGGCTTTGTTTTTGATGTTATTTATTATATCGTGCAAACCTTTGTAGTGTTCATAGAGTTTGACGGCTTTCCCGCGTTGATAAAAATGAGTTATCTTGTTGCGTATGCTAAACCAATAGCCCGAAATTTTATTTATATCCTGTTGGTAACCGGGATGTTTGAGGGAAAATTTTTCCAAAAGCATGATGTCGTATTCCGTATGCGCCACGGCATTATCCAAGTCGTCCACCGTACGTGCGGGATTAATTCCTCGTGAATAAAACAAATAGGTTTCGATACTTGTTAATACGTCAACATCGGTGCGTGTGAGAAGGTGTAGGAATTCTCCTTCGGTGGTTCGGTCCATGTTTCCTGCTATGGTTTTTGCTTGGGAAGGGAGCGTAAACAGAGATAATACTATGGAAAGAATCAGGATTTTTTTCATGATTAGACCACTTTAATTTTAGCATAAACTAGTGAAAATAACCGGCGTATTTTTTGCGTGAATTTCTCATAAGGTTTATAGAGGATATCGGCTTTATAGTGGTTTTTCATGGCTAGGTCAAAAGTTTTCAAATCCGATTGCATATTGGTTATGAGAAATTGTAAGTCATTGTTTTTCTTATAGTTTTCCCGGATTTTTGACAGTTCTTTTAGGGCTGATTTATATAAATTTCTGGGAGTTTTGCCTTCCGTCAGATATTGTTGAAAAGCTGTTTCATTGTCTTCATTGACTTGCCTGATTTTGTCCAATAGAGCCAAATCGGGTTCCTGAATGGAAAGTAACAGGAGGAGTTTTTTCTCCAATAGGGTGATGTGATTTCTCAAACGATTGAACAGTTTAACCGACTGACTGCGCGTCTCGTCGTTATATCCGGAATTTACCGAAGCAAAAGCGATATCCATTTGTTTTTTGATGCGGAGAAAGTCATGTAGAAAATCTTTGTCGTTCGATGGAATTAACAGTAGGATGGAGTCTAATGCCGTTCTGGCGGCTTCTTCGTCCAAACGTTTTTTTTCTTCGGAATCCATGGGCATGATTCGTTTCCCTTGGAGAATAAAATCGGTTTGAATTTGATGAGAGAGTAATTCGATACGGAATAGTTGTCCGTAAATCTTTTTTAGCTTTCGGGCATCATATTGTGAAAAAACCGACTGAGTGCCGATAAGCCAAAGCCATATAAAAGCTATGAGTATCTTTTTTGTCATGGTTTGTCTTTATTCTGTTTTAGGTATAGATTGATTTAGGAAAAAGTGCAACATATTGGTCGATGCAAATACGGTTTTTTCGGCGGGAGTAAATTGGTTGGCCATATTGTAGCGAAGGAAATTCCATTCATTGAAACTTTTTGCCAAAAACTGTGCCGTTTTGGTATCGGAAAAAACCTGACGCTGTTTCAATTTTGTGATAAAATCCGAAAAATGTTTTTTGTTTTGTTCGTAGAGATGGGAGAAGCTTTTGTTTATCGGATGTTTGTCGGAAAAATAACCTATATTCAATAGATATAATGTGCGAATGCCGTCATAGTATTGCCTGAAATTTTTCCATTTTTTATCGGAAAATTGAAATTTGTCTTCCCATTTGTCCAGGATAATCCGTAGGTAATTATCAAAAGTTTTGGTGTCGTAATAGAATTTGCCGAAGCTTTTTTTGTTGAGTTTCCGCATGGCATTCAAACGGAGATTGTCCCATAATTTGATGACTTGTTGCAATTCGCTTTTGGTTTCGGGCACATTCAGTGCTTGTTCCACATCCGTGAGTTTATCTTCCAAAATCATAACTGCGTCACCGAGGTCTTTTTGTATCAAATCGAAATTCG
>JALSPZ010000218.1 GCA_026985675.1 Flavobacteriales bacterium | reverse complement strand
CTCTGACTTCGTTAAATGCGGCAAAAATTCCTGTCCCGTTATGAACATTCGAATACAAATTCACGGGCCGGGGGCTGCTCCAAAGTTCGTCCTCGAATTCGGAATTATAAAATAACGTGAGGTATTTCTTGTAGAGATAATGGCTGCGGCTTATGCGACGTAAAATAATAACGATTTGGAAATCCCGGGTATCTTCCTCATCCACAATGTACGAATAAAAATCAATGTCGATTTCCTGATTTGTATTTTGAAACGCCTTGTTGGAGAAAATCAGGGAAGATGGGTTGTAGTCGATCAGCTGTTCGCTATTGATTATCCTGTCATTGTTTTTTCTATAGACAACACTTTCCAAGCGGTATGTTTGTGCGGCATCGTCCCATTGGCGAATTAAGATTATTATTTCGTAGTAATTTCGTTTTTGCAGGCTGTCACCGATGAGGCATTTAAGACGTGAATAATGAAAGAGATAGCCGTTTTCGTCGGTATCCGTTCCGGCGTTTCGTATAAAGTCTGTTTGCAACAGACGGGGTTTTTCCGGGACCGTATCTTCGGCCAGGACCGGTTGGAACCCCGGCGCACGAACGACGATTTTATAACGGTTTCCCGCTATGGGTTTTATCGTTGCATAGTAATGGCTGTTCCGGTAGGTCAAAGTCTCCGAAAAAACTCCGTTTTCATATAAAGATACTTCCGCATTTTCAATAGGGGGAGGTATAGGTTCCGAAAGGGGGACCGTATGGGAAACATAAATTTTAAAAACGGAATCGGGTGAGAACAAAGCATTGACCACCAAGTCCTTTTCGTTTCGGGGAAACTTGAAAGGAACGGTTTTGATACAGGAAAACAGTGTCGTTAGCCAGGCAAGCGATAAAAATGTAATGGTTTTTTTCATAGCCTAAATGAAAATAAGCCTTGTTACGTTTAAACGTAGCAAGGCTTTCCTTATTATTAGATTTTATCAGTGTTACGGACAATGAATTCCCAAAGTATTAAAATGCAAGTCATAACTGGTGCCGTAATTGTCTATTAATCCGGCCGAAAACTGCACTCTAAGTTTATATTTTGCCATTTTTCCTTGGATTCTATAACTATATACTCTTCGATTCCCGCCGAGAGAAAAATTTATACGGTCAGTATGCCTTTTACATTTTGTGTAATAGTTGTATCCCACGGTGTGCATGCCAAATTCCAGAGGGCCTCCCCAATTCAAACTTGTTCGTTTGATTTTTGCCAATAAAGCGTGGTAAAAGAAAGAACTTTGATATACCAATTTGTATTTTAAATGTTCTCCATTTACCATATAAAAATAATAAGGTCCTTTTTTGTTTTTTCTAGAACAACAAGAACGTTTATTTGATACAATTATACCTTTTTCAGTAAGTTCATCATATATGGAAAATACCTCTATTTCTGACTTATTATTAAAACTTGCGGGAGATGTGTATTTATTTGCAAGGATTCTGTAAACTACTTCTAAAGGAATTTGTACCTGATATATATAATCTCCAATTTGAATTTCTCCATTTTTATTTAAAATAGAAGCTAGAAGATCATCATAAATACCTTTTGAAGATAATTCCTTTTCCGTATATATTTCTTTCATTGAATGAAATGTTGGGAATAAATTATTTATTTCAACCAATTTAGAATCATCATTTGTGCTATTCAGATAAGTAATTGTACTTTCAAAATCATTATAGGTTGTAAACTTTAAAAATCCTTTATTTGAAAGCTTTGCTCTTATTTGTTTTGATGATATTTTTTTATCTAAATTAAAGTAATCATATTGTTTATTGCATCCTTGAATCATAAAAATAAATAAGATAGATAAAAATAAATACTTATGTATTTTCATAGTTTTATTTTAAAAATTTAAATTATGTATTTCTGATTTGTAACCGGCGTTTCGGTTTCCTCCGGCCGGATTGATTTTTTTTAATTTAAAACACTTATCCTCTTGCGAGGTTTTTCCGTATTCAAGCCTTTTTTCGTAACTTGCAAGGGCAAGTTATGGCTTGTACTAGTGGGCGAAACCGCTTGTATCTGCTATGATACGGCGGTTTCTTTTTTCTCATTATAGGTTTGGCTATCTCATAGGCTTATTATTTTAATGTTAAATACTGATACAAAGTAAAAAAAAAAATAAAAAGCAAGCTTTTTTGTGATTTTTTTGTATTTTCAATAAATTGTGATTTTTGTTGCAAAAACGAAAATTAAATAGGTGAAATCGGGGGAAA
>JALSPZ010000217.1 GCA_026985675.1 Flavobacteriales bacterium | reverse complement strand
GTTTCCATTGTAGAAAAAGACTTGGATACGATAATAAAAAGTGTTGTTTCCAAATCTATTTTTTCCAAAATTTCATCCAACTGATTGGGGTCTATATTCGATAAATAATGTATTTTTAAATGATTTCGAAAAGGTTTTAATGCCTTAACAATCATTTTGGGACCCAATTCGGAACCGCCGATACCTATATTTACAATATCCGTGATTTTTTTTCCGGTATATCCGGTCCATTTTCCCGAAATTACTTTCCGTGTAAATCTTTTTATCTTTTTATTGGTCTGATGAATTATCGGAATTATATTTTTTCCATCTACGATTACAGGATTACCGGATTGAGAACGTAAAGCGGTATGCAAAACCGCCCTATCCTCCGTTTGATTTATTTTTTTTCCGTTAAACATATCTTCGATAGCTTGGAATAAACTTATCTCTTGTGCCATCGAAACAAATAATTCAATTAATTTCCGGTCTATATAGTTTTTTGAAAAATCAAAATAAATCCCGTTAAAATCATAAGTTGTATAATCCAAACGGTTTTTGTCAAAAAAATCTATAATATTTTTATCTTTTATCGATTGAAAATAATCTTGAATTTGATTCCAAGCTTTTGTTTGTTGAAAATTCATTGCCGGAAAATTTTTAAATATTGGAAACTCTCTGAATTTTAGCGCCCAAAGCATTTAGTTTTTTATCGATGGCTTCATATCCGCGGTCAATTTGTTCAATATTATGAATTTCGCTGGTTCCTTTCGCAGATAATGCGGCAATCAACAATGATATTCCTGCTCTGATATCGGGCGAACTCATCACCGTTGCTTTTAACTGACTTTGGCGATTAAGTCCAATGACAGTGGCTCTATGCGGATCACAAAGAATGATTTGAGCCCCCATATCTATAAGTTTATCAACAAAAAACAAACGGCTTTCAAACATTTTTTGGTGAATCATTACAGTTCCTTGGGCTTGTGTAGCCGTTACCAAAATTATACTTAACAAATCGGGCGTAAAACCAGGCCAAGGAGCATCGGAAACGCTAAGAATGGAACCATCCATAAAGTTTTGTATCTGATAATGTTCTTGCTTGGGGATAAAAATATCATTATTTTTTCTTATCAATTTAATTCCCAATTTTTCAAAAACACGCGGAATTTGTCCCAAATTATCCCAATTTACATTTTTTATGGTAATTTCGGATTTTGTGATAGCCGCCAATCCAATCCAACTCCCGATTTCAATCATATCGGGCAATACACGATGTGATGTTCCTTCCAATTTTTCCACACCTTCAATGGTAAGTAAGTTAGAACCGATACCGGAAATTTTCGCCCCCATTCTATTGAGCATTTTACTCAATTGTTGAATATAAGGTTCACAAGCGGCATTATATATGGTTGTAGTTCCTTCGGATAGAACTGCTGCCAAAATAATATTGGCAGTTCCGGTAACGGATGCTTCGTCCAAAAGCATATAAGTTCCTTTGAGTTTTTCGGCTCGAATACCGAAAAAGCTTTTATCCTCATCAATAATCAATTCCGCACCCAATTTTTTGAAACCGTCAAAATGTGTATCCAAACGCCTTCTCCCGATTTTGTCTCCGCCGGGTTTACTCATATAAGCACTACCGAAACGAGCCAATAAAGGTCCCATAATCATAATGGAACCGCGCAAAGATGAACCTTTTTTACGAAATTCATCGGATTTGAGATAATCCAAATTCAAATCATCCGCTTGAAAAACAAATGTTCCTTTCTCTTTTTTACGGATTTTTACTCCGAGATTTCGTAAAATATCGATTAATTTATTGACATCAATTATATCGGGGATATTGGAAATTTCCACTTCTTGGTCGGTCAATAAGACGGCACTAATCACTTGCAGCGCTTCGTTTTTTGCACCTTGCGGAGTAATTGCTCCTTTGAGTTCGTGTCCGCCTTCGATAATAAAGGTTCCCATCTATCGTTGTTTTTTCTTGTAATTTTTGTGTTTAGAATAATTGTTTTTGCTTCGTTTTCTAACAAGAACGCTCGCATCCTTTAACTCATTTCCTTCGGCTTTTAAATCTATTTTACCATCTGATAAAATTTTCAAATGTTCATAAATCACTTCATCATCAACATAATCTTTATTCCATCTGAGATAATTTTTTTTCATATGATTAGCAATGGTCTTTATCAAACGGTCTTTGAGTTCTCCTTCTTCCCAAGTTACGGCAACATCTATCATTTTTTTTATGATATGTCCGTAATAACGAAATTTGTATCCTTTTTTCGGATAAGCCAATTTTTCGGGTTTTTCACGAAGCACAACCGGATCAGGTTTAGGAAACGGAGAATCGATATCCAAATCAAATCCGGCCATTATGTATAAATGATCCCATAGTTTGTGTTGAAAATCGGGCACATCACGCAAATGCGGATTTTTGTTTCCCAAAAGTTGGATTATCGCTTTTGCATTTTTGTTTCGTTCTTCTTTATCCTCAATAGTTTTAAGATATTCTACCATTTGATGAATATACCGTCCGTATTCCGGTATAACCAAAGGCGGTTTATCCGTGTTGTAAATATATTTTTTTTGCTCTTCCATATTTCTGTTTTTATAAAGCTACCAAACCTTCAATTCCTTCCAATGAACGATATCTGTTGATAATATCATCGGACGAATTTTCTTCCGTAATAAAGGTTAAACTCAAATACTTCCCCGATTTGGAAAAATTTTTATGAAAATCATATTTTTTTCCTTCAAATGCCGATTTTACTTTTTGTTCATTTCCTTCCTGATTGGGAACGATAAATTTATACATATATTTTAACGGCCATTTCTCGGTTTTATTTAATTCTTCTTTAAGCCTATCATAAAAAGCTAGTTTTTTTTCTTCTCCCTGATTTTGTTGTTCTGACATTTTCATTAATATTTATATCTACAAATTTACAGCATTTTTATTAATTCTACCTGTGTTCATCAAAAAAGCCTTTCTATTCTCAAAAAAGAGCCTTTTTTATTCAATTTAATTTTTTTAAACCTTCATTAATTCCCATTCCAAACAATGCAAAATCATATTTTACCGGATCTTGCGGATCGAATTTTTTCAGATTTTGCGTAACTTCTTCCACTGCTTTCCAATCGTTTTGTTTACGAAAAAGCAATCCCAAATTTCGGGATACATTCGCCGTATGCACATCCAAAGGCAATTTGAGCGAATGCTTGGGCAAATTCCATAGACCGAAATCTATCTCCGAATGATCTTTTCTGACCATCCAACGCAAAAACATATTCAAACGCTTGGCTGCCGAATTTTTGTCAACATTGGCAATATGTTTGGAAGTTCGCTCAGGAAATTCCACTGAAAAAAATATTTTTCTGAAATATGATAATGCGGATTTTATACTTTGCTCTTTCTTGAAACCGGTTAAAAAAACTTGTTCCAAACCCTTATGATGCTGATAAATATTTTGTAAACTTTTCATAAAAAATTTAGCATCGACCCCATTAAAAGTCCTATGTTTAAAACCATTAAAAACTTCCAAATCCGGTTCTTTGAAATTCATAATAAAATCATAAGGAGAGTTATCCATCAATTCGATTAAAGACTTGGCGTTCTTTATGATACTTTTACGATTTCCCCAAGCAATGGAAGCGCTTAAAAAACCGGCAATTTCAACATCTTCTTTAACGGAAAACATTTTGGGAATTTGAATGGGATCATCTGCAATAAAATCCGAACGACTATATTCATAATACTTCTGATCCAAAAGTTGTTTTAAATTTTCATTCATTGGCATTTTTATTAATTGTTTCGTCCAAAACATCCAATTCCGTTGCAAAAAAAACCATTTTTGGAGCAAATTTACGGTTAATTTGTTCAATTATCGGTTCAAATTCCTCTTCTAAAAATTTATTTAAAGTATTTTTATCAGTTGTTTTAAATTGCACGGAATATGAATTGCCGGTGTTGTCATTTGTTATCACTTTGGAAGTCAAAGCGGAATACAATATACCTGACGAAAGCATCTGCGGTATAAATTGTTCTTTTAAAAATTTAAGCCATTTGTCTTCAATTTCGGAAGCTACATGAAAAGTTATATTGTAAATATACATCAATAAAATCTGTTGTAAGATTATAATTATTTTATGACAAATTTAATAAATAATTATTTCAAAAATTATATATTTGTTTCTATAAACGGATGGGAAATGAAAAAAATTCTGATTGTAGGAGCTAACGGACAGATTGGCACCGATTTGGTTCAAAAATTACGAAAAATAAATGGAGAAAAAGCGGTAATTGCTTCGGATATAGTTTTACCTCAAAATAAAGATGAAAATTTTGAATTGTTAGATGCTACGGATTATAATGCTTTTGAAAAACTTGTTCAAAAAAACAATATTGACGAAGTATATTTAATGGCTGCCATTCTTTCTGCCAAAGCCGAAACCATTCCGAATAAAGCTTGGGATATCAATATGAAAATTCTTTTTAATGCTTTAGAAATTGCAAAAAAAGGATTTTATAAAAAACTATTTTGGCCCAGTTCCATTGCTGTTTTCGGACCGCATACTCCACGGATAAACACCCCTCAATTTACCATTATGGATCCGAATACCGTTTACGGTATAAGCAAACTTGCAGGTGAACGTTGGATAGAATATTACCACACACATTTCGGAGTGGATGTTAGAAGTGTGCGTTATCCGGGAATTATCAGTTGGAAAACACTTCCCGGCGGTGGAACGACGGATTATGCCGTTGAAATTTTTCACGAAGCTTTGAAAAACGGACATTATACTTCCTTCTTATCTCCCAATACACGACTCCCAATGATGTATATGCCCGATGCTATTGATGCCACTATTCAAATAATGAATGCAAATGCCGACCAACTCAGGATAAAACATTCATACAATATTGCAGGCATTAGTTTTACTCCCGAGGAATTGGCAAATGAAATTAAAAAACATATTCCGGATTTTCAAATTGATTATCAACCTGATTTTAGACAAGATATTGCCAATTCTTGGCCCGAAAGTATCAACGATGATTACGCCTTTAAAGATTGGCACTGGCACCACAAATTTGAATTGGAAAGTTTGGTAAAGGATATGTTGGAAAATTTATCTCCGAAATATCAAAAAGCGGAAGAGGAAGTAGGTTTTTAACATTTATTCTTTACGATGCTTTGCATAATTTCGCCAACGTTCGATAGCTTGTTGCATATCCTCGGGAATTGCGGAGTCAAATTCCATAAATTTACCGGTTCTCGGATGTTCAAAACCTAAGGTCTTTGCGTGAAGTGCTTGTCTTGGCAATACCTTAAAAGTATTTTCTACAAATTGTTTATACTTGGTAAAAGTTGTGCCTTTGAGAATTTTATCACCGCCATATCGAGCATCATTAAACAAGGGATGCCCGATATATTTCATGTGCGCCCGTATTTGATGGGTTCTACCGGTTTCCAATTGCAACTCTACTAATGTAACATAGCCGAATCTTTCCAAAACTTTATAATGTGTAACCGCATGTTTCCCTTGCTCCCCTTCCGGAAAAACTATCATTTGTAAACGATTTTTGGGATTTCTTCCAAGATTTCCTTCAATGGTGCCTTCATCCTCCGACAAATCTCCCCATACCAATGCAATATATTTTCTTTTGGAAGTTTTGTCGGCAAACTGTTGGGCAAGTTTGGTTAAAGCTACTTCATTTTTCGCAACGACTAACAAACCTGTAGTATCTTTATCTATCCGGTGAACCAAACCCGGACGATTGTCGGAATTTTCGGGCAAATTATCAAAGTGATAAATCAAAGCGTTCAATAAAGTTCCGTTATAATTTCCGTGTCCCGGGTGAACTACCATTCCCGAAGGTTTGTTTACTATAACCAAATCTTCATCTTCATAAACTATATCCAAGGGGATATTCTCAGGAACCAAAAGATTTTCATAAGGAGCATAAGGCAAAACAATTTTAATTTCGTCATTGGGTTTTACCTTATAATTGGATTTAACCGGTTTTTCATTGACCAATACTCCTCCGGCTTTTGCAACATTTTGAATACGATTTCGGGCAAGATTTTCTATTTTATCTGTTAAATATCTATCAATCCTAATGGGCGATTGACCGGCAGGCACCTTAAAATTAAAATGTTCAAAAAGTTTTTCTTCTTCGGGGTTATTTTCCAAGGACATCCTCTAATGTTTTTTGAACTTGATTATCAATCTTTGTTTCGGTGTTTTTCGTATTATCATCAGTATTTTCAGAATCAATCGGGGCTTTTCCATCGCCTACGATTAAATCTATTTTACTGTTTTTCGGAATTTTCATGCCGGGTTTTAAAGTATCTTTTTTATGAATGGCATACAAAACAATTTCTGCAAAATAAGGACGTTTACTTATACTTCCCAGACGTAATCCCGTAGCTGACAATATATTTTTTGCTTGTCTCTGTGTTTTTCCCAAAATATTCGGAAATGGAATATTACTATATTTTCCGCTATTTATTTTTACATATATTTTTCGTCCCAATTTAACTTTGTCCCCTTGTCTAGGATTTTGTTCCAAAACAGCAAATTTAGGATAATCCGGATTATACTCCAAGGTATCTATAATTACCAAATTCATTTTTCTTTCTTTCAACATTTTATCTGCCTCTTCTACGGATTTTCCTTTAAGTTGTGGCACAAGATGGTAGTCGTTATGATGGGTATAACTATCTAAATAAAACTTTAATCCCAAAACGATTATAACCGTAAGAATAATTGCCGCTATTAAGTTTTTAAAAAAAATCTTGCTTGTCAAAAATTTTATTAGTTCCATAAGTTATAGTTCATCAACATAAATAATAACGCTAATCTTTATTACTTATTTTTTCTTTTTACTCCAAGTATCCCTAAGGGTAACCGTTCTATTAAAAACAGGGTTTTCAGAGGTATGCTCATTATCGGCAACAAAATATCCCAAACGGGTAAATTGAAAACGTTCGCCTGGCTTGGCATCTTTTAATGAAGGTTCCAAACGCGCTTTTTTATCGATTTTTAATGAATCGGGGTTTAAAAACTCTTTAAAATCCTTATCCTTATGTCCATCCGGAGCTTCGTCGGAAAATAATCTATCGTAAATTCTGATTTCAGCAGGAATGGAATGTTCTACCGTAACCCAATGCAAAGTTCCTTTGACTTTTCTTTTGCTTTCTTCTGTTCCACTACCGCTTTTACTCTTGGGGTCATAAGTTACGTGAATTTCCGTAATATTTCCGTCATTATCTTTTACAACTGATTCACCTTTAATGATATACGCATTTTTCAATCGCACTTCCTTACCCAAAGTCAATCGGAAAAATTTACGATTGGCTTGTTCTTTGAAATCATCTCTTTCGATATATAATTCTTTGGCAAAGGGAATTTCTCTATATCCGGCATTTTCATCTTCGGGATTATTTTCGGCTTTCAGATATTCGGTTTTTCCTTCGGGATAATTATCGATAATCAATTTAACCGGATTTAAAACCGCCATTCTACGCGGAGCAATTTTGTTGAGATGCTCCCTTACGGCATATTCCAAAAGAGCTACATCGGTAACATTTTCGCGCTTGGAAATTCCTGCTAATTCGCTAAATTTCACTATGGATTCGGGGGTATATCCGCGACGTCTCAGACCTGAAATAGTCGGCATCCGAGGATCATCCCATCCGTTCACTACTCCTTCTTCAACCAATTGCAAAAGTTTGCGTTTGCTCATCACGGTATAACTGAGATTTCTACGAGCAAATTCTCGCTGTTTGGGTTTGAGACCTCCTTCATATACTTGCTCTAAAAACCATTCGTATAACGGACGGTGGGGTTTAAATTCCAAGGTGCAAAGCGAATGAGAAACTTGTTCCAAATAATCGGATTGTCCGTGCGTCCAATCATACATCGGATAAATTTTCCATTGATCTCCGGTTCTATGGTGAGCTTTATGCAAGATTCTATACATAATAGGGTCGCGCATATGCATATTGGGTGAAGCCATATCTATTTTGGCACGCAAAACCATAGCTCCTTCATCAAACTCACCTTTTCGCATACGTTCCAGTAGATCCAAACTTTCTTGTGCCGGTCGATTTCGATAGGGACTTTCTATCCCGGGTTCGGTCGGAGTGCCTTTTTGTTTATTGATTTCGTCTTGGCTTTGTTCGTCCACATAAGCTTTTCCTTCTTTTATCATTTTTATCGCCCACTCGTAAAGCTTGTCAAAATAATCGGAAGCATACAGTTCTTTATCCCATTGAAAACCCAACCAAGCGATATCCTTTTTAATAGCATCGACATATTCTTGTTCTTCGGCAGCCGGATTGGTATCGTCAAAACGCAAATTAACCGGTGCATTGTATTTTTTTCCCAATCCGAAATTAAGACAAATGGAAGCCGCATGTCCTATATGTAAATATCCGTTGGGTTCGGGCGGAAATCTAAAACGTAATTTTTCTTGGGGCAAGCCGTTTTTTAAATCCTCCTCAATGATTTGTTCTATAAAATTCAAAGATTTTTTTTCTTCTGACATAATCCATATTTATTAAGTTGCAAAAATACAAAAAATTTACGGGCTTGTTTTTAAAACTTTTATATCCGACTATTGATAATTCCTGACACCAAAAATTACAGAACCCAAACGTATCATATTACTTCCGTTTTCGATAGCTATTTTATAATCGCCACTCATCCCCATCGATAAATATTGAAAGTTGGGATTTGTCTTTTTTAGTTTATCGAAAAAGTTTTTCAAAGATTGAAACTCACAGGCTATGGTTCCTTTCTCATTTGTATGAGTTGCCATCCCCATCAAACCGGAAATCTTTATATTTTTAAATTCTTTTATTTCCTCGGAATTTAACAACTCTTCGGCTTGTTGAAAACTCATTCCGAATTTGGTATCTTCTTTGGCAATTTTAATTTGTAAAAGCACGGGTATCACGCGATTATGTTTGATTGCCTGCTTGTTTATTTCTTTAAGCAGTTTAAAATTATCCACACTGTGAATCAGATGCACAAAACTTGCAATATATTTTACCTTATTTCTCTGTAAATGTCCAATCAAATGCCAGCGAATATCTTTGGGAAGTGCTTCGTATTTTGCCGTCATTTCCTGCACTTTATTTTCACCAAAATCACGGTGTCCACAATTGTAAGCCGTCAAAATATCTTCCACCGGCTTTGTTTTTGAAACAGCAATTAATTGCACATTTGCAGAAATATTTTCTTTTATTCGTTTAATATTTTGACAAATTTGATTAGAATTCATAGATAAATAATCCTTTAAGTAACCGAGGTTCCAAATAAACACTAAAAACCGGTAGTTTATGCTTATTTTTCTCGGCATACTTTATTTGTTCAAAACTTGCCGGTGACAGCACAAATCCCAATTTACAATTTCCTTTATTCAATTGATTTTCAACACATTTTGCACTTCTATCTCCACTACA
>JALSPZ010000216.1 GCA_026985675.1 Flavobacteriales bacterium | reverse complement strand
CCGGTTGATTTGTAAACACGCCCTTTCATTCTTGTTCTTTTTCTTTAAAAACCTGATGCTGAATTTTCAAACTCTCTTGGTGTAAAAGTCTATAAATCTGATTGATAAAATTCTTATCGATTTGTTTTTCTTGTGCAAAATTTTGAGTTTTATTCAAAATATCCAACCAACGTTCTTTTTGATAAATGGAGATATTTTCCAAAAATTTTAATGCGGCAATCTCTTTGGTTTTGGCTTCGCGTTGTGCTAGAATTTCAATCAAATCTCTATCCAACTCATCGATTTCGTCTCTTAAAAGTTTTAATGATTTAAGTAGTGCAGGATCAAAAGCTCTATCTTTAGGAATTTCCAATCGGGTTATAATTTCGTCCAATTGTTCGGGTGTTACTTGTTGGCGGGCATCACTCCAAGCTTTGGGTGGATTGATGTGCGTTTCTATCATTAATCCGTCAAATTTCAATTGAATAGCGGTTTGTGCAATATCAAAAACCATTTCGTTCTTTCCCGAAATATGAGAAGGGTCGTTGATAATCGGTAAACTGGGATATTTGGTTTTCAAATCGATGGGAATTTGCCAAAGCGGCTCGTTTCTGTATTTCATTTTTTTGTAACTGGAAAAACCTCGATGTATGGCTCCCAATTTTTGAATTCCGGCTTTTTCTATTCGTTCCAATGCTCCGATCCACAAAGCCAAGTCTGGATTAACGGGATTTTTTACCAAAACAATCGTATCGACTCCTTGAAGCGCATCCGCAATTTCTTGAACGGCAAAAGGGTTTACGGTAGTCCGGGCGCCAATCCATAAAATATCTATATCGTGTTGGAGTGCCAATTCTACGTGTGTGGGATTGGCAACTTCGGTAGCCGTTAGTAAACCGGTTTCTTTTCCGGCGTTTTTTAGCCATTCCAATCCAATTGCACCAACTCCTTCAAAGTTTCCGGGGCGTGTTCTGGGTTTCCATATACCTGCACGTAAAACATTACCGCGGGCTTTTTTTACGCCGATAGCTGTTTTCAAAACTTGTTCTTCGGTTTCTGCACTACAAGGTCCGGCAATGACCAATGGAATATTTCCCGAAATTTCTTTTATCCAATGGTCATATTTTCTTTCTCTGGTCATTAAGGTGGTTTTTAGTTTTTATTCAACAGAATTTTATTAACAATTTTAGTCCCTTTATTTTCTATAATTCCTTCTTGATTGGTAATGAGCACTTCATTTCCTCCGGCTTGTAGAAAATTTAATGCGGCTTTTATCTTTGGTGCCATATTTCCTTCACCGAATTTTCCTTCTTTCAAATATTTTTTTGCTTCGTTTTCATCCAAAGTTTCCAAAGCCATTTGCTCGGGAGTTCCATAATTTAGATAAACATAAGGGACATCGGTTAAAATTATAAAACGGTCTGCACTTATTTGTTGTGCAAGCAAAGCACTTGCCAAGTCTTTATCTATTACGGCTTCTTCACCTTGAAGCATCCCTTCTTTAACGGAAACGGGAATTCCACCGCCGCCTACGGCAATAACGATTGTGCCTGAATCTGCTAAAAGTTTTATAGTATTTTTGTTGGCTATATCCAACGGCTGAGGAGATGGCACTACTCGTCGCCATCCTTTTTTTTCGTTTTTAATTTCCTCTTTAAAAATCCAGTTTTTTTCTTTGCGGAGATTCTCTATTTCATCAATGTCATAATAAGTTTTTCCTACTCTTTTGGTAGGATTTTGAAAAGCCGAATCGTTTTTATCTACTTCTACCATTGTATTAAGGGAAACAACTTCTCTTTTGATATTGTTTTTTTTCAAAATATTATATAATTCACTTTGAATCATATAACCGATTTCACCTTGAGTATCAGCTACAGCAACATCCAAAGTAACCGCAGGAATATTATAGTTTTGTTCTCCTGCATCATTTTTAAGTAAGATATTTCCTACTTGCGGTCCGTTTCCATGTGTGATAATAAGTTTGTTCCCTTTTTTTATTAAGGGCAAGATAGATTGTAGTGTTTGGCGTATATTTTCTCTTTGTTCAACGGTAGTGCCTTTTTGTCCGTTTTTCAATAAGGCATTTCCACCCAGTGCTATAATTGTTAATTTATTCATATTTATTTATAAATTTTTTAGCAAGCGAATATAACTAAAAAATCTTTTCGAAAGTTGTTATATAATAAAAAAAAACCGCCTGAAAAACAGACGGTTCCATTTTAGCCATGTTTTGTTTTTTAGATATCATCAAAGCTAACGTCTGTGAAAT
>JALSPZ010000215.1 GCA_026985675.1 Flavobacteriales bacterium | reverse complement strand
AAATTTTTAAATCTTGCTTATAATAATTTATAAAAAAAATACTTATAATTATACTGAATATTACATAAATCAACATTGATAAATCTTGAATTTGTTCAGTTTGATTTTCCAAATATTTAAAAAAAATCAAATAATAAAATTTTGTTATCATTAAGATAATAATATATGGAATGATTATCCTGCTTATAAGTAACATTAAGGTGTTTTTTCTAATCATATTAATTTACTTTTCCTTCAAAATGCAAAAAATTTTTTATATCAAATCCCAAAAACAAATCTGATAATTTTCTTTTTCCAATCATTCGACGGCAAATAACGGACAAACAAATCGGGAAAAAATCTTCTTTTGACCACCGGTTTCGGACGACTAAAAGTCAAAAAAGAATGCTTTCCGTGATAATTTCCCGTTCCGCTATTCCCTACTCCGCCAAAAGGCAATCGAGGATTGACAAAATGTGCCAAAACATCATTGATTACACCCCCGCCAAATGAATATTTATCAATTAAATATTTTTGAAATTTTTTATCATTTGAAAAAATATAAAAAGCCAAGGGATTGGGATTTTTTGATAAAATTTCATCTATTTCTTCTTGATTCTTAAAAGTCAAAACCGGTAATAAAGGACCGAAAATCTCATATTGCATAATTTCATCATCCAAAGAAGGACGAAGCACCAATGTAGGAGCAATATATAAATCGTCTGACGAATAATTTCCACCCACAATAACATTTTGATTTTCAATAAGTTTTATCAATCGTTCAAAATTTCTCTTATTGATAATCCGTGCATAATCTTTTGAATTTTTCGGATTTTCACCATAAGCTTTTCGTATTTCCGATTTCATTTCATTGATAAATTCATCCAATTTATTTTCAGTAATTAACACATAATCCGGAGCAATACAAGTTTGTCCGGCATTGAGAAATTTTCCCCACACCAAACGACGTGCCGTTATCCGCATATTAGCCGTATCGTCAATAATCGCCGGACTTTTTCCACCCAATTCCAATACCACAGGCGTCAAATGTTCGGCTGCCGCTTTATAAACATATTTCCCGATAACAGGGCTGCCGGTAAAAAAAATAAAATCCCACTGATATTCCAGCAATTGCCGAGCAATTTTAGCCTCCCCCTGAACTACTGCAACATATTTCGTAGGAAAAACTTCCGATAAGATTTTCTTTATCACCGCCGAAGTAGCCGGACTGTATTCCGAGGGTTTCAGTACTACGGTATTTCCTGCCGATATTGCACCGATCAAAGGAGTAATTGCCAGATTAAACGGATAATTCCAAGGCGAGATTATCAACACTCTACCGAAAGCTTCTCTGTAAATTTTGTCAAAAGAAATAAAATTAGCCAAATGAGGTAAAACACTTTTGGGTTTTGCCCAAGATTTCAGTTTGCGAATATGCAAATTCAGCTCTTCCATCACCACTCCGATTTCCGAAGAAAGCGTCTCAAATTCCGGTTTTTTAAAATCCCTATACAATGCTTCTACAATCTCATCCTCCCGATTTTTAATAACCGATTTTAATTTTTTTAAATGTTTTATTCGGAAATTAATATCTTGCGTAGCTTGACTATTAAAAAATTCATCTTGTTTTGCTATCAATCGTTCAATCATCGGTTAAATATTAAAATTATTTTTTATTAGGAATTTTTGACATAGCATATTCGGTCATTGCAGTAATAGTCAACGCGGGATTAACCCCCGGATTGGCAGAGACTGCCGAACCGTCGCAGACATAAATATTTTCATATCCGAATAATTTTTGGTTTTTATCTATCACACCGGAATTTTTATCTTTTCCTATAACCGCTCCACCCAAAATATGCGCCGTAGAAGGAATACCGGCTATACTTTCCAACATAAAGGTCTGTGAAACTCCTTGAATTTTTTTTGCATATTGATTTGCCAATGCGTGTGCTTTCGGAATAAAAGCACTAGGCGGATTGCCATCTTGAATTTGGGTTTTAAGTCCTAAAAAACCTTTTTTAAATCTTAATTTACCTTCCAAGTCTTCCATATAAAGCAAAACAGCCGTATGTTTGGAAAAATCTCGGATGAAACTTATTCTCAACCATTTCAAAGGATTTTTTAAAAATGTAAAAATCAATTGAGAGATTCTCTTAAAAAAGTTTTTTTCGGAAATCATTGGTAAAATCAACAATCGCCAAAAGCCCGAACCTTTCCCATAACGCACCGGTTCCAAATGACTATGTTCGGAAGGATGATATATCGAGCCGATAGC
>JALSPZ010000214.1 GCA_026985675.1 Flavobacteriales bacterium | reverse complement strand
TTGAAAAAAGAGACATTTTTTAGACTCAATCGTTTTTATTTGTTGGGAAGTGTTTTGCTTGCTACCGTTTTGCCTTTGCTTCGATTGAGTTTGGGAAATACGCAAGCGGTCATTTACGAGCAATTGGAACCGGTAATTATCGGCACCAAAAATTTTCAAGGAAATGTTGAAAAAATATCTTTGCCGGATAGTTTTATACCTATTTATATATTGGGAATGCTTGTGGGGTTGATTTTTTTCGGAATTAAATTATTCAAACTTTGGCGATTGTATCGAAGGGGAAATAAATATTTCGGAAACAATTTTGTCATTGTTCAACTTAATAAATTTTATCAGGCTTTTAGTTTTTGGAATATTGTTTTTTTGGATAATAATTTTTCGGAAGAAGAAAAACAAAAAATACTGGCGCACGAATTGATTCATATCCGCTGCAAACATTCGTTGGATTTATTGCTGATAGAATTGTTTAAAATTATTTTTTGGTGGAATCCGGTTATCTATCTGTATCAAAAAGCATTGGAACTGCAACACGAATATGCGGCTGATAAAAATCTTTTGGAAAAATATGAGATTAATGAGTATTACAGCTCGATACTTAAACAAGTATTTCGAGTGCAAAATATTTCATTTGTCAATCAATTTTATAAAAAATCACTAATTAAAAAACGTATAATTATGCAAAAAAGACAAAAATCACAAAAAACCGCTTTGATTAAATATGTATCTTTTTTAATCCTTGCGATGGGAATGGGCATATTCCTAAATGCTTGTAATAACAAAATTACGGAAGATAATAAGAAACATAATAAAAATTTTGATGAAACAATCAAAGAAGATGAAGATATGGAAGTAGCTTTTCAGTTTATAAACAATCCACCGGTTTATCCCGGATGTGAAGGCTTGGAAGGAAAAGAAGCAAAATCTTGTATGCAAGAGAAGATTCAAAAATTTATAAGGGATAATTTTAATTCAAAACTTGCCGATTCTTTGGGAATTAAAGACAATATACGCATTCTGACAATGTTTACCATTGACAAAAACGGAAAAATTTCCAATATCAAAACACGTTCCAAGTATAAAAAATTGGAAGAAGAAGCCAAGCGGGTTATAGCCACGCTACCGCAAATGAAACCGGGAATGCAAGAGGGTAAGCCTGTAAAAGTTGTTTATACATTGCCTATTATTTTTAAAATTGAGGAATGAAAAAGTCTTATTAATATAGATTGATAAATTAATCGGCATTTTATATTAAATTTACCGAATATTTATCAACTTATTTAAATAAAAATTATGAAAAAAAATCTAAAATTAGCTTTGATTAATTATACATTTTTATTAGTCATTGGCACAACAATTACCATTTTATTTAATGCTTGTAACAGCACAAAGAAAATCAGAAGTCAAACAACTAAAACAGAAGTCAAACAAGCACAGAAGTCGGATGTAACCAATATTACAAATGTTGAGGAAATTTCAAATAACTATCAAAACAAAAATGGAGAAATACCATTTCAGTTAATAGGAAATCCACCTGTTTATCCGGGATGTGAAGGTTTAAAGAGACAAAAGGCAAAATCTTGTTTACAGAAACATATTGTTAGATTTGTTGGTGAGAATTTTGATACTTCAATTGCCAGCAAATTGGGATTGACCGGACAAAAGGTGCGAATTTTATGTCAATTTACCATAGATAAGGACGGAAAAGTAACTCATATTATAGCTCGTTCCCAATTTAAAGAATTAAATGATGAAGCCAAAAGAGTTTTAGGATTACTTCCGCAAATGAAACCGGGAATGTATGAGGGTAAGATTATAAAAGTTGTTTATACATTGCCTATTATTTTTAAAATTGATGAAGAAGAAGAAAAAAAATGAAAACTTTGTGTATGATATTTTTTCTTTGGTTTGTGCAAATTTCATTTGCACAAACCCAAGATAGTTTATCATATCATTCCTCTACCGGAAGTGCTACGGAATTTGCCAAATTCAAAAAATTAGGTGATAATTACTATGAGAATGGTTATATTTCAAAAGCCATAGAAAATTACCGAAAAGCATTGCAAATAAAAAATGATTTCAATGTCCAAAAGAAGTTGGCAAAAGCTTGGAGCAGGAAAGGATATGGAGAAAAAGCCATTCAAATTTATCAATCCGTTTTATCACAAGATTCTACAAATGTAAATGTCCGGTATGATTTGGCTATTTTATTAGCTAAGAAAGGACGGATTGAACCGGCAATAAAATTATTGTATGCTTTGGAAAAAACCGAC
>JALSPZ010000213.1 GCA_026985675.1 Flavobacteriales bacterium | reverse complement strand
AATACAAAAACTTTAATTTAAAAATCATTGAACAAGATTTTTCCGGCATTCTTAGGAATATTAACCAACATAAATTTTATAAAGAACGTTTCTTGGTCAAAAAGGGAGTTTACCTGCGGGTAGTTAATGCCGAACAAATCGAATATTTTTACAGTGAGAATAAAATTTCATTCCTGCATACCTTTTTAAATAAAGAATACATCATTGACGAAAGTCTGGAAAAACTAACCAAAATATTAGACCCGCAAAAATTTTTCCGAATCAACAGGCAATATATTATAAACAAAAATGCAATTACGGAAATGATTAAATTGTCCAACAGACGGATAAAAGTTATCCTAAAAGACAAAAAAGAAATCATCGTCGCAAGAGAGCGCACAGGTGATTTTATGATATGGTTGGAAAAATAATCTTAAAAATTTTATTTCTTACCCAAAAGTGTTTTCTTGATATCGTTCAACTTCATCAAAGCTTCTACCGGTGTTAAATTATCGATATCGGTATTGATAATTTTTTCGCGAATTTCTTCCAATAACGGATCATCCAATTGAAAAAAACTCAATTGCACGCCTTCGTCAGGTTTTCTTTCCAACTTATTTTGAAGTTCTTCCTTTTGATGAGATTTTTCCAAATTTTTCAAAATTTCATTTGCCGTATGTATCACTTTTGAAGGCATACCTGCCAATTTTGCCACGTGAATACCAAAACTGTGTTCGCTACCGCCCGGCACCAATTTTCTTACAAAAATTATGTTCTGATTGACTTCTCGTATCGAAACATTGAAGTTTTTTATACGCTCAAAACTTTTGGTCATTTCATTAAGCTCGTGATAGTGAGTGGCAAAAAGTGTTTTGGGTCGTGTAGGATGATTATGTAAAAATTCGGCTATTGCCCAAGCAATGGAAATACCGTCGTAAGTGCTGGTGCCACGCCCGATTTCGTCTAACAAAACCAAACTTCTTTCGGATAAATTATTCAAAATACTGGCGGTTTCGTTCATTTCCACCATAAATGTGGACTCGCCTAATGAAATATTATCGCTGGCTCCAACTCTGGTAAAAATTTTGTCCACAATTCCCAATCGTGCATATTTTGCCGGCACAAAACTTCCCATCTGTGCCAATAAAACAATAAGGGCGGTTTGTCTGAGAAGTGCCGATTTTCCCGACATATTCGGACCGGTAATCATAATGATTTGTTGTTTGTCTCTATCCAAAAAGATATCATTGGGAACATAGTGTTCATCCTCGGGCAGTTGTTTTTCAATTACGGGATGACGTCCGTCTTTGATATCAATATCATAAGAATCATCCATTTCCGGACGTGTATAATTGTTTTCCAAAGCCAATTTGGCAAACGAAAGATAGGTGTCGATCTCGCCCGTAATTTTTGCATTTTGTTGAATGGAAGGAATATACGTATGCATCCACGAAACCAAATTTTGAAAAATTTCTTGTTCTAAAGTTTTGATTTTTTCTTCGGCTCCTAAGATTTTTCCTTCCAATTCTTTGAGTTCTTCGGTGATATATCGTTCGGCGGAAGTTAGCGTTTGTTTGCGAATCCACTCCTCCGGCACTTTATCTTTGTGTGTATTTCTGACTTCCAAATAATAACCGAAAACATTGTTAAATCCGATTTTTAAAGAAGATATTCCGGTTTTTTGTGCCTCACGTAACACAATATTATTTAGTATTTCTTTGGAAGATGATTTTATTTTTTTCAATTCGTCCAACTCTTCCGATATTCCTTCTTTAATCACATTTCCTTTGAGAATATTAACCGGTGCTTCTTCATTTAAGGTTTCATAAATTTTATGGCGTAAAAGCTCCAAAGCGTTGATTTGCTCGGCAATTTTTTTCAGTTCTTCCGCCTGTTGTCCGGCTAATAAATCTTTTATAGGAATTATGGCATTCAATGAATTGAGCAACTGATTGACTTCACGTGGATTGACTTTGCCCGTGGCTATTTTGGAAACCAATCGTTCCAAATCTCCAATCTGTTTTAATTCGGATGTTATATCAGTAATTAAAGCATTGTTTTCTAATAACTTTTCAACAATATTATGTCTTTCAACAATCCTGTTTTTATCTTTCAACGGAAGCGCCAACCAACGTTTGAGTGTTCTTCCGCCCATTGGGGTTATCGTCTTGTCGATAATCTCCAACAAAGTAACCGCATTTTCATTTTTACTGCCGTAAAGCTCCAAATTATGAATGGTAAAACGATCCATCCAAACATAATCATCTTCGGCGATACGACTGATTTTATTGATGTGCTTTAAC
>JALSPZ010000212.1 GCA_026985675.1 Flavobacteriales bacterium | reverse complement strand
TTGCGGGTTGCTTTGCAACCACGCAACCGCCGAATTTACGGAATTAAGTATTTCCAAAACATCTATATTTTCTTTTGCTAACATTCGTTGCAAGCGTCTTGCAGCAGGTTTTTCGTCTTCTATGATAAGAGCAGCAATCATTTTTCTATTAAATTTTATTAAAAATAACGTGAGTTCGATTAAACTTAAATCAAATTTCTTTTTGTTTTTCCTTCAAGGTCTCCAAGCACCTTGAAGGTATTTATTCATTTTTCAACATTTTCCTTTTTTTTTAAAGTATCACTTTCCGATTTATTGTTAATTTGTTCTTATTTTGCAAACCTTGAAGGTTATTCAAAAACCTTCAAGGAATGTCGTGGGCAATAAAAACAACGCAAAACATTGATTTTGTGTGAGAGTTTTTGTCGAACTCACGTTAAAAATACAAAATTATATCAAAGGTATTTTTACGATAAAATTTTTCTCATCCTCTTCAATGATTACAGGTTTTTTGGTTAGCAATTCCAATCGTTTTTTTATCAACTCCAATCCTAAACCTTTGCTTTCCGTATGTGTTTTTTTGGGATTTTTATTGTTCTTTACAATTAAATAATCATCTTTAATGGCTATGTCTATTTTTAAGGGATGATTATCGTCAATTTGATTGTGTTTCACGATATTTTCCAATAAAATTTGCAAACTCATCGGTGGGATTTTTTTTGAAGCATCCGAAATTTCCGGTAAATCATAAATTAATGCATTTTCAAAACGTGCTTTTAAAAGCTCCAAATATTTTTTTGAAAAAGATAACTCATCATTTAAACTAACTGTGGTATGATCTTTTTGTTGTAGAACATATTTATAAATATCGGATAATTGCACTACGAATTTTTCTGCTTTTTCGGGATTTTCTTCAATCAAAGCCGTTAATACATTCAGATTGTTAAACAGAAAATGCGGGTCCAATTGGGCTTTTAAACTTTCAAATTTGGCTTGTTCGTTTTGGGTTTTAAGTTTTTCGGCTTTCAACTTTTCCGCTTCGATTTTTTTGAAGGTGTAAAGGATGATTATCAATAAACTTATAACCAAAGTTAATAATAAAATCAAAGCATATTGAATGGTCGTAAGAAAAGAAAAAGGTTCATTGAATTGTTCTTTAAAATTATCCCCCAAAACCAAATAATTTAGTGCAAATAAAACCAGAATATTCAAAGGAATCATTCCTATGATGCCGATAAACAATGTTTTGTAAGGGTTTCTTTCCCAACTTAAATATTTTCCCAAGAATTTAAAATAGGTGAAATTAACCAGATAAAATGCGAGATAAAAAATCAATGTTATGAAGAAATTTTCTTTTATATATTCTTTTCCACCTATAAGAAAATTAAACAAATTTATTAATAAAAAAATGATAATGTTTATAAATATTATTCTTTTTGTTTTCATAACTAATTGATTTAAAATAAGTTAATATTAATATTCAAATTTTTGTTTAATTCAAATTTAACATCTTCCCATTCGGGGGCACGCATCAAATCTTTATTATTTGAAATTCCCCAAGGTTCCGTAGGCATAAAATATTCATTAAAATCCAATTGGTGATTATTGTTTAGATCCTGAAAACACATTATCGCATATTCACCTTTGGGCAAGTTAAAAATTTCTATTGAAAAATTATCATTATCCACTTTTTTATGGATACTGATAGTCACTTTTTTTTTCTCAAAAGATTTTTTACTATCATAAATAGCTATGAGGAGATTTCCGTCGGATTTTTTCATTCCGGTAAAATTCATTTTCAGGTTGAATTGTTCATAGGTTTGGGTTTTAAATCCGGTTAAAACCGTAAACAGGATTATAACCAACAATTTGATAAAGCTATACTTTTTCATTTCTTATAGTTTTTTGATTGATTTTACGAAACAAAACTCTGACTTTGTTCTTTAATAATCCAATTTTTTTTACCGAACCCGCATTTTTTCACGACAAACCGTCAAAATGATATGGATAAGCCGAAATTATTATTTATCTTTGTTGAAAACGATAAATTATGTTAAGCAATAAATTGGAAAAAGCACTGAATAAACAGATTAACGCTGAGTTTTATTCGGCATATTTGTATTTATCTATGTCTTCCTTCTTAAATGAAATCAATTTGACCGGATTTTCCAATTGGATGCGCGTTCAATTTGAAGAAGAGCAATTTCACGCGATGAAAATTTATGATTATGTATTGGAACGAGGAGGAAAAGTTAAGTTGGATGCTATTGAAAAACCTCCGTATAAGTGGAAAGATGTTTTGGA
>JALSPZ010000211.1 GCA_026985675.1 Flavobacteriales bacterium | reverse complement strand
ATGAAAGCGCATATCTTGGCTAATTTTATTGAACATGACGAAATGAAATTACCCGAGTTTCCCTTCTTGGCTTTGACCATCAGTGGAGGACATACCCAAATCGTGAAGGTTAATGATTTTTTTGATATGGAAATATTGGGAGAAACTTTGGACGATGCCGTAGGCGAAGCTTTTGATAAATCGGCAAAAATAATGGGTTTGGCTTATCCCGGCGGTCCGTTGATTGATAAATATGCTCAAAAAGGTAACCCGAAAAAATTCAAATTTCCCAAACCCAAAGTGCAAGGAGCGAATTTTAGTTTTAGCGGACTTAAAACTTCCATTTTATATTTTTTACAAAAACAAACCAAAGAAAACCCCGATTTTATCAAGGAAAATCTATACGATTTATCCGCTTCCATTCAATATACCATTGTAGAAATTTTAAAAGAAAAGTTGCTTTATGCCATTAAACAAACGGGTATCAAAAGAGTGGCAATTGGTGGGGGTGTTTCTGCCAATACGGGAGTTAGACAAATGTTGAAAAACTTATCGGATGAAATGAACTTGTCCGTTTATATACCGAATTTTGAATTTACCACGGATAATGCGGCAATGATTGCCATTGTCGGGTATTATATGTATCAAAACCAACAATTTGGAAAACTTGACTTGGTGCCGAAAGCGAGAATGAAGTTTTAAGTATTTTTTATGATTTTTCTGCCTATTCCGTCATAGATATTTTTTAAAACAATAGTAATGTTTTGATTCATAATGTGTTGGGTTTATTTTTAGACATTATGGGGTAGATTCACAGGCGAATGAATCTATCCTTATCGGCGTTAGAGGATTTTTCGTTAAATTTGAAGTGAATGGAACGTAAAACTGTCTGCTGTTAAAGTTCTTGAGTTGTATGAGCGATTGTGTCTTCCGATAGCTATCAGGGTTTTGTTACCATTGAGCAAGGACGAAATGTTCATCGATGGAAAAAGTAAAAATTAAATTTATTTAGGACAGGATTATTTTGAATGATTATTTTTTTATCATAAGGTAATGTATTTTTCTAGATATACCTTCAAGTACAATACCTAAAGGAAAACCATTTAATGGTCTTAGCATTTGTGTTATTACACCTTTTAACTATTCTGACATCTCATTCATTTTTATTCCTTTTATTGTATGCTTCTTTAAAACTATGCATCGGTTGTAAATTTTTTATTGGTATATAAAAACAATTATAACCACCTTTATTAGATAGTTTGGAACCGAAATCCTTTTTTGGTGCTTTTTCTATATCTTTGTAAGTTGCCCATCCAGATATAATTGCTTCTGTCCCAGCTTTTATATTATCTGCTTTTTTACTATTGACATTTATAATAATTTGAATATAAAATGGTGGCTTTCTCTTTTTTGCATAGTCTTCTCTAACTAATAAATTTAAATTATCCCTAAAAGGAAAAGCAGATGTTTTAATTTCTATATCTTCAAAATCCAAATTGCCTTTATTTTTTCCTACAAGATGTTTTTTCCAATCTCCATAAAAGTATTGAGCAAAAGCAAATTCTCCTAAGATACCTGTTAAAGTATCTATTTTTGATGCTACTGTTCTGTTCAATTTTACAGTATCTATCAAACTTTGTGCTTTATTAATCATTTCTTGTGTTATTGTAATTATTTCATATTTATTCATTACTTTTCGTATTTTTTATAAATTATCTATTTCTCGACGAATTAATTCGATTATATTATTTAAATTTGCTATTGAAGGTAATGAGTTTGCTATATAGCTAATATTATTTAATTCGGATAGAACTCTATTTAATACCTGTTTATACGCTTGTTCTATTTCATCAATACTACAAGGAATAAATATTCCACCTGAGTTACCAGGATATGGTAAACTGACTAAAATATTTTGTCGTTTAAGTGGTATTAAAATTTCATGTTGGAAACTTTCACGATTATAATTATAGCCATTATTATTTACATAATCCAAAATATCATTTAAATAAACTCCATTTTCACGTCCACATTTATTATAAGTGTATAAATAATATACAGCATGATACATAGCATCCTCATTGGTCATATTTTGCTGTAAATAATTATTCGCATTTTGAACCCATTGACTATTACATTCACACATATTTATTTTTCTTTTTTAAAAACTACAATTCTATTACTATTGGTACCTTTGGAATTATTTTTTACTCCCCATATATTAGCCGTTTTGGTAAAATTTTGTTTATTAATTATAATTCCAATGGGCGTGAAACCCGAATTTAATCCTAATGGGACAACATATTCATCCAGTTTAATTTTTCCGTTTTTCACTTCTCCTACTTCAAAAGCAACAAAACCATTGTATTTTGTAATCCGATAAAGTTCATCAAAAACTTTTTGCATCACATCATTCCATTGTTCAATGGTTTTGGACATTGTTATTTCTTTCTCAACTTTTGTAATATCAATACCATTGAACCAACCTCTTAACCAATTATCTTTTGCATATTGAACAACATCTAAAAAAGGGGGAGAAGTAACTGTAAGTTGAACGGAATTATCTTCTATTTGTTTGGTTTTTCCGGCATCTTCATTAAGAAAAACAGCGGTTTTGTGAATTCTTTTTAAAGTATGAATATCTTTTTGTGAAATATTTTTTATTAAAGATTTACTTTTTCGAAGGATTAATTTTTTTACATTTCTATATTCCGGTTTTTGATTTCGTTTTTCATTAATTTTTATTTGTCTTTCTTGTGAAACCGCTTGATTGGGTGGCAAGGTATAAACGGAAAAAAAACCTTTGGAATGACCGGTTAGTCTATTGGTGGCAACCATTCTAATCCATTTATCCATCTCGTTTAAATTGTTATTTTTTTCTTTCTCCAAAATAAATTTTCTAAGAGATACCAATTCACTTTCTGTATCCGGATGATAAAACATAGATAAATCTATATCTGCTTTTAAGTTTTTTTTGAATGGTATTTTATTTAAATATTCTTCAAGTTCGATATAATCCGGAATTAAAAATCTAGGTTCAGAAAGAATAATACTTAGTGGATTTATATCATTGCCGATTACTTGTCGGTTTAATAATCCCGCTTCGATAATCGTAGTGCCTCTGCCTAAAAATGGATCATAGATGGTATCATTTTCCTTGGAGAGATTTTGAATGAAAAAATTGGGCAATTGCGGTTTAAAACAAGCCCGATACGATATTTCATGAATACTATTGGCTTGTCTCTGTTTTGCCGTCCAAAATTCGTTGATATATTTTTTTAGAATAATATTATTGATTTCAATCTCTTCTACAATGGTTTTATCCGATTCATTTTCCGAATCAAAAAAAGATAGTTGTTTATTTCCTAACGTAAAATTTTCTAAAATATCAAGAAACATAAAATAAGATTATAATTTTTGTTTGTAGTTTTTGGGATAAATTTTTTATTTTATCCCGTTTTGGGACGGTTTTATTATTATTTGGGTTATTTTCTTTCATTTTAACTCTTTTATTTACAAGCTAATACATTGATTGTCAATATTTAGATATTTTTTTTGTAGCCCCGCCAAGAATCGAACTTGGATCTATTGTTTAGGAAACAACTATTCTATCCATTGAACTACGGGGCCCCGTTTTTAAAAAATAAGAAATAAATTGTTAGTTTGTTTCTTCTTTATCTTTACTTTCTTCATTATCCGAATGTTTGATTTGACTAAAAAACAATTTGTCATTTTTATCGTCATAATCCATCAAAATAGTGTCGCCTTCCCGTATTTCTTTGTTTAATATTTCTTCGGCTAATGCATCTTCTACATATTTTTGGATAGCTCTTTTCAAGGGTCTTGCTCCATATTGCTTATCATATCCTTTTTCGGAAATAAAATCTTTTGCTTTTTCGGTTAAATTGAAATGATATCCCATTTCTTTCAATCTCTTATACATTTTTTCCAATTCAATATCTATAATTTTATGAATATGTTCTTTTTCCAGGGTATTGAAAATAATAATATCATCAATACGGTTTAAAAATTCGGGGGCAAATGTTTTTTTCAAAGCTTTTTCAATCACACTTTTGGCATGTGCTTCGGCTTGTGATTTTTTGGCACTTGTTCCAAAGCCTACGCCTTGTCCGAAATCTTTCAATTGTCTGGCACCGATATTGGAAGTAAGGATAATAACGGTATTTCTGAAATCTATTTTTCGTCCCAAACTATCTGTAATAAATCCTTCGTCAAGAATTTGCAATAACATATTAAAAATATCGGGATGCGCTTTTTCAATTTCATCAAACAATACTACAGAATAAGGTTTTCTACGAACTTTTTCGGTCAGTTGTCCTCCTTCTTCATATCCAACGTATCCCGGAGGCGCTCCTATCAAACGGGATAAAGCAAATTTTTCCATATATTCACTCATATCCAAACGTATCAATGCATCCGAATTATCAAAAAGTTCTTTGGCTAAAACCTTTGCCAATTGAGTTTTTCCAACACCGGTTTGTCCCAAGAAAATAAATGAACCAATGGGCTTGTTCGGGTCTTTCAATCCCAAACGGTTTCTTTGAATGGCTTTAACAACTTTATTCACTGCTTCATCTTGCCCTATTACTTTTTGTTTAAGTATACTGGCTAAGTTTTTTAACTTTGAAGTTTCCGCTTGCGCTATACGATTTACAGGGATACCGGTCATCATAGAAACAACATCGGCAACTTCTTCTTCGCCTACTTTATGTCGAATTTCTTTCATCGATGCAGTCCATTTTTCCTGAGCTCGGGCAAGTTCTTCTTCTACATGTTGTTCGTCATCGCGGTATTTAGCAGCCAATTCAAATTGTTGTGCTTTGACGGCTCCAATTTTTTTATTTTGAATTTCTTCCAATTTTTTTTCCAAAGCCAATACATATTCCGGCACAATGATATTGGTGATATGTACCCGGCTACCAGCTTCATCCAAGGCATCGATAGCTTTATCCGGTAAGTTCCGGTCGGTCATATATCGGTTGGTAAGTTTTACGGCGGCTTCGATAGCTTCATCCGTATAATTCACTCCATGATGACTTTCGTATTTATCTTTGATATTATGCAAAATTTGAATGGTTTCATCAACAGTCGTTGGTTCTACCAAGACCATTTGAAATCTTCTGGCAAGTGCACCGTCTTTTTCAATATATTGACGATATTCATCCAAGGTAGTGGCACCAATTGTTTGAATTTCTCCCCGTGCCAATGCCGGTTTAAACATATTGGAAGCATCAAGCGAACCTTGTGCGCCACCGGCACCTACAATGGTATGTATTTCATCGATAAACAAAATTACATCTTTGTTTTTTTCCAATTCATTCATCAGTGCTTTCATACGCTCTTCAAATTGTCCGCGGTATTTTGTCCCCGCGACTAATGCAGATAAATCCAAAGCTACTACACGCTTATTAAACAAAACTCTGGAAACTTTTTTCTGAACAATTTTCAGTGCCAATCCTTCAACAATTGCCGATTTTCCAACGCCGGGTTCACCAATCAAAATAGGATTATTCTTTTTTCTTCTACTTAAAATTTGTGCAATACGTTCGATTTCTTTTTCTCTTCCGACCACCGGATCCAATTTTCCTTCTTCTGCCAAACGCGTTAAATCCCGTCCGAAATTATCCAATACCGGAGTTTTTGATTTTTTGGGTTTTCTTTTTGGAATTTCAAAACGTTTTTTAAAAGGTTCTTCATCTTCGTTTTCACCTCCGCCAAAAGGGTTATGTTCATCAGAAGGAGAATCGGTAGCTTCTGCATCTTTAAAAAATTCTTCATCAAAATCTTCATCCAAATAAAGATCTTTATATGTCTCTTTTATATCTTCATAATCGATACCATAACGGTTCAAAACACGCGTTACGGGATCATCCTCATTATATAAAACACTTAAAAACAAATGCACAACATTAATCTCTTGTTCATCAAATTTTTTTGAAATCAAATATGATCTTTTTAGTGCATTGGAAGCTTGTTGAGTTAAAGTAATAACCGATTTGTCTTGTACTGTTAAGTTTGTAGAGGCTTTTCCGGGCAATAAATTTTTAAGTTTTTGTAAAATTTGTGTCAAAGGAATTTCAAACTCATCTTTCAGTATTTGCAAAACCCTGTTGCCTTTAAAATCTTTATCAGACAAAATAGAATACACAAGATGTTCAGTACCAATATATTTATGCTTATTCTCAAAAGCTACATTGCGGCTATTGAGAATGATTCTTTTTAAATCTTTTGTATATTTTTCTTCCATAATTAAAGAATATTTTCAAATGGTAAAGTTAATAAAAAACTCTTATATTTTCTGTTAAAATTTGACTAAAAAATAATAAGCCGAACTTAAAATGCGTTTAGTAACTTTAATTACAAAAAATGTACCAAATATAAAAGACGTTTTTCGTATTTTTGTAAATGAAATTTTTATGAATAAAGTCGATAAAAAATCGTATTTTTACCGACAGAAAAATATTTGTAAATGGGCAAAGTTATAGCAATCGCCAATCAAAAAGGAGGCGTAGGAAAAACTACAACAGCAGTCAATTTGGCAGCTGCTTTGGGAGTTTTGGAAAAAAAAGTTTTGTTAATCGATGCCGACCCACAAGCCAATGCTTCATCGGGTTTGGGTATTGATATTGAAGAAGCACCTGCCGGAACTTATGAATTGTTGGAACACGAAATGGAAGCTTCAGATACGATTATTCATACCAATAGCCCGAACGTGGATTTAATTCCTTCACATATAGATTTGGTAGGAGTGGAAATAGAATTGGTAGATAAACCCAATCGGGAAAGTATGCTGAAAGAAGCAATTGCCGAAATAAAAAATGATTATGATTATGTCATTATCGATTGTGCACCTTCATTGGGATTGATCACTTTGAACGCTTTGACGGCTGCCGACTCGGTGATAATTCCTATCCAATGCGAATATTTTGCTTTGGAAGGATTGGGAAAATTGCTTAATACGATTAAAAATGTGCAAAAAATTCACAATCCCGATTTGAATATCGAGGGCTTGTTACTCACAATGTATGATTCTCGTTTAAAACTTTCCAATCAAGTGGTGGAAGAGGTTAAAACACATTTTGGAGATATGGTTTTTGAAACGGTTATTCAAAGAAATGTCCGTTTAAGTGAAGCGCCCAGTTTCGGAGAAAGTATTTTGGATTATGACGCTACTAGTAAAGGAGCGATTAATTATATCAATTTGGCAGACGAATTGATCAGAAAAAATGAAATAAAAAACGAAGAAGAACAAGATGGCAAAAACTAATAAAAAACAACGTTTGGGAAGAGGGCTTTCGGCTCTATTAAATAATGATAGCATTCAATCGGCAAAAGACGATGGAGCCAAAGAAGTGGTGGGGAATATTATTGAAATTCCCGTAGATGCTATAATTGCCAATCCTCATCAACCGCGAACCCAATTTGATGAAAATGCCTTGAATGAATTGGCAAATTCCATTAAGCAATTGGGTGTTATTCAACCGATTACTGTTAGAAAAAACAAAGCGGGAAAATTTGATTTGATATCGGGCGAAAGACGTTTGCGAGCGGCAAAATTGGCAGGACTAGAAAATATTCCGGCTTATGTTCGTTTGGCAAATGACAGGGAAATGCTCGAAATGGCTTTGGTGGAAAATATCCAAAGAGAAGATTTGGATGCCATTGAAATTGCCTTGTCTTTTCAAGCGATGATAGATCAGCTGAATCTTACCCAAGAACAAATGAGTGAAAGAGTAGGGAAGAAACGTTCGACCATTACCAATTATCTGCGTTTGTTAAAGTTAGACCCGATTATTCAAACCGGAATCAGAGACGGTTTTATTTCTATGGGGCACGGAAGAGCTTTGATAAATATTGAAGACCCGAAGATTCAATTGGAATTTTATGAAAAAATAATAAAAGATCATCTGTCCGTTCGTCAAACCGAAGATTTGGTAAAAAAATTCAGAGAAGGAAAAATTTTGGAAATTAAACCCAAGAAAAAAGAATTGCCCGAAGATGTCAAATCTTTTGAAAATCAACTGAAAGAAAAATTCGGAAAGAAATTGAAAATAAGTATGAATGATAATGGTAAAGGAAAAATTACCATTCCTTTTAATTCTTTAAACGATTTGGAACAACTCAAAAATTTGCTTCAATAAAAAATTTTATCGGCATATTATTTTTGTTTGGGTTTGCGGTTGTTTGGTCGCAAGAGGATAGTTTAGCGGTAGCGAATAAAGACTCATTGAAAATATCGGGAAATATTCAACAGGAGAAATTATTGAATATGTTATCCCCTGCAAAAGCCGCTTTTTATTCGGCGGTTTTGCCCGGTTTGGGACAAGCCTATAATAAACAATATTGGAAAATTCCATTGGTTTACGGAGCTATTGGCGCCGGAATGTATTTTTATATTCAAAATTCCAATGAATACGAGCGTTTTCGAACGGCTTATTTCAATAGAAAAAACGGATTGCCCGATGAATTTCCTTTGTATAATGACAATGTATTGATAGATGCACAACAATTTTATAGAAAGCAAAGAGATACGGCACTTATGCTGACGGTTTTAGCTTATTTTCTCAATATAATCGATGCGAATGTGAGTGCTCATTTGAAACAATGGAATATAAATGATAATTTGAGTTTGCGGATGACGGAATTTTCTCATCAAAACCAACCGGCTTTCGGTATGAGCTTAAATTTTACAATTGGTAAATAATAAAAAATTAAAATATATGACAATCACACAATGGTTAATCTTTTTCTTAATAGCGAATTTTATTCACGGTTTAGGCACTTGGAAATTTTATAAAAAAGCAGGTATAGAAGCGTGGAAAGCATTTATCCCTTTTTTGAATTTATATGAATTGACAAAAATTATCAATCGTCCTTGGTGGTGGATGATTATTGCCTATATTCCCATTGTTAATCTGTTGATGATTCCTACACTTTGGGTGCAGTTATTACAAGTTTTCGGGAAAAATACATCCAAGGATAAAATACTGGCAGTTTTAACTTTGGGTTTGTATGTTGCTTATGTAAATTATTCGGAAATTGAAAAATTAACTTATAACCCCGAACATAAAGACGAGAAAGAAACTTTAATCGGTTCGTTGGTTTTTGCCATTATTGCGGCTACTATTGTTCATACTTATTTTATTCAACCTTATAAAATTCCGACCGGTTCATTGGAAAAGACTTTGTTAATCGGGGATTATTTATTGGTCAGTAAAATGCATTATGGACCCAGAATTCCTATGACAACCCTTGCGTTGCCAATGGTTCACGACACTATTCCGGTGCTTAACAAACGTTCGTATTTAAAATTTCCGCAATTGCCTTATATGCGTATTCCGGGTTTTCAAAAAATCAAAAGAAATGATATTGTTGTATTCAATTGGCCTGCCGATACGGTAAAGCAATTCTTTAAAAAAGATGTAGCACAATATAAGCCTATCGATAAGAAATCGCATTACGTAAAACGTTGTGTAGCGGTAGCGGGGGACAGTTTGCAGATAAAAAACGGAAAAATATTTATCAATGGAAAACCTACAACTTATCCCGACAGAACTTATATACAACATATGTATGTGGTAACCCCAAAAGACAGTATGCCTTTTACTCG
>JALSPZ010000210.1 GCA_026985675.1 Flavobacteriales bacterium | reverse complement strand
ACTTGCCTGATGGTGAAGCAATAATCATAAATCTGTAATCTTTGGAAGGTGATGCCGCTACTGCATTTTCAGTAGCAATATAAACAGGACGTAAGTATAAAGATTCTCCTTCGCCGGTAGGAATCCAGTCTTTGTCCAGTTTTACCAGATTTTTCAAACCTTCTATAAAATATTCTTTGGGTATTTCGGGCATTCCCAATCTCTTGGCAGAATTGTTAATCCGTTTAAAATTTTCTTCCGGTCTAAAAAGAAAAACATTTCCATCAGAATCTTTATATGCCTTCATTCCTTCAAAAACAGCTTGACCATAATGAAAAACTTTCGCAGAGGGTTCATAGGGTAAAGCTTGATAAGGTATAATTACGGGATTCAACCATTTACCATCTTTGAAATCAGCCAAAAACATATGGTCTGAAAACATCTTACCAAATACCAAATTTGAGAAATCTACTTGCGACAATTTGGAATTCTTTCTTCTTTCAATTTTTAATTTAAGATCACTTTCGGCTGTCATAGTAAACATATTTTTTACAAAAATACGAAAAAAAATCTGTTTTTTATAGTAATTTTGCAATAAACCCTTGATTTATAAGCTTAAAAATGAGAATATTAAAATTTTGGATTTTTTTTTGTTATTCTTGTTTTTTTTATGTAAAAATTGTAAAAAATTAGCAATGAAAAACTGGAGAAATTTTATACCAAAAGCCCTAAAAACCAAAGATGGCTCTTATACTTTATATCTGACGGACTTGGATGAGACTTATCATTCGCGTTTTGGAGCGGTTCAAGAATCTCAACACGTGTTTATAAAAAATGGTCTTGATTTTGTCAAAAAGGAAAATTTGAATATCTTGGAAATTGGTTTAGGAACGGGATTAAATGTTTTGTTGAGTATAGATTTTCAAGAAAAAAATAAATATCCACAGAAAATATTCCTTGATAGTATTGAAAAATATCCTTTGACTTTTAAATTGGTTCAAGATTTAAATTATACATCTGATACCAAACAAAGCAAATGGTTTGAAACGATTCATAATTGTCAATGGAATGATTATTGTGAAATTCTAAAAGAAAGATTTTATTTACGAAAAATTAATATGGATTTGTTAGATTTTAATCCTGATAAAAAATACGATTTGATATATTTTGATGCATTTGCTCCCGATAAACAACCTGAAATGTGGACAAAAGAAATTTTTACTAAATTATTTGAAAATATGAATAAAAATGGAGTTTTAGTTACGTTTTCTGCCAAAGGTAGTGTTAGAAGAATTATGCAATCCATTGGTTTTAAAGTGTATAGAATTCCCGGTCCCCCCGGAAAACGGGAAATGTTAAGGGCAATTAAGGTTTAATTTTAAGCTTTTATAACACAAGAAATTATCTGATAATTTTATTTTTCTTTTATTTTATCATACAGATCTTTTTATGTATTTTCGTTAATTAATTAAAAATTTTTAAAAAATGAAAAAATATTTATATCTGATTATTCTTTTTATTACGACAAACACTTTTGCTCAAACAAAAAAAATGAGCTTAGAAGATGCTGTATTAGGTTATTATAAAGGATTATATCCCAAATCATTAAGTAATTTGCAATGGATCAAAAATTCCGATAAATTTATTTATAAAAAGGATGGAAAAATTTTGATTTTTGATACAAATCATCAAAAGCAATACGAAATTTCTTTGAAAGATTTTAAGAAAGTATTACCCGATTTAAAACGTCTGCCTTATGTTGAACTGGTAACGCCGGAATATTTAATGTTTTCACAAGGACAAAATAAAATATTGTTTGATTATCATAATAAATCTTATAAAAAAATAGCATTGCCTGAAAATGCCGAAAATGATGATTTTAATTATAAGAAAAAAGCAGTGGCTTATACTATTGATAATAATTTATATATTGCTACGATATCTAATCCCAAAATTGCTGTAACTTCTTTTGATGATAAAAATATCGTAAGCGGACAAGCCATTGCTCGAAGTGAATTCGGTATTACCAAAGGAACATTTTGGTCGCCGTCTGGTGAAAAATTGGCTTTTTATCAGAAAGACGAATCAGAAGTTGAAAACTATCCTTTGGTAGATATCACGCAAACGCCCGCCAAACTACACAATATAAAATACCCGATGAATGGACGCGGGAGTGAAGAACCGGCAGTTGGTGTATTCGATATGAAAACTGGCAAAACCGTATATTTGAAATTATTTGAAAAAGCGGGAAAAAATCATTATGCTACGAATTTGACTTGGGGTCCGAATGAAAGGTATATTTATTTGGCTGAACTCAACCGCGACCAAAATCATTTA
>JALSPZ010000209.1 GCA_026985675.1 Flavobacteriales bacterium | reverse complement strand
ATTGTATAAAAAAATTATCATAGAATATCCGGCAAGTTTTTGGTTTACCGATGCACAGCGTGCTTTTAGACGTTTGCGGGGAGATGATGATTTGTAAAATTTTTAGCAAAAAAATATAAATTCTGATTCAATTCCGTCCTAAATATTTTTTTAAAACAAAAGTAATATTCTGATTTATAATGAATTGAAAGTATTTTTAAGCGTTAGGGGTTAGATTTACAGGCGAAAGAATTTAGCCTTTCGGCATACGAGGATTTTTCGTAAAATTTGAAGTGAATGGAACGTAAAACTGTCTGCTGTTTGAGGTTATGTTAAGGTTGTATTTAGAAAAAAAGTTCAACCGAGTTCAGACAGTTTAGTGTAATGAACAAAAAATTTAGAAAAATACTCGTCAGCCTAGATTTTTTGTTACTTTTTCATCGATGGAAAAAGTAAAAATTAAATTTATTTAGGACAGGATTGATTCAAAATAATTAAAAGTTGTGATACATAAATAAAAACAAAATCCGATATTTGACTATTCCCGCTAAAAACGTATCTTTGCACATTATTATAAGAACAGAAAAAATGAGTCAAATAAAAATTACTTTGCCCGATGGAAGCATAAAAGAGTTTCCGAAAGGGACAACACCTTATGATGTAGCCAAAAATATCAGTGAAGGATTGGCAAGAAATGTTATTTCGGCTAAATTTAACGACAAAACCGTTGAAGTTGCCACCCCGTTGAACAAAGACGGAAGTTTGACTCTATTTACTTGGAATGATGCCGGAGGAAAAAAAGCTTTTTGGCACTCATCGGCACACTTAATGGCGCAAGCGATTCAAAAATTTTATCCCGATGTAAAACTAACCATCGGACCGGCTATCGAAAACGGATTTTATTATGATATAGATTTTGGCGATGCATCTTTTTCCGAAAAAGATTTTGAAAAAATCGAAAAGAAAATGTTGGAAATCGCCAAGGGGAAACACGAATTCAAATTGCGTGAAGTTTCCAAAAAAGATGCTTTGGATTTTTACAAAAAAGAAAACAATCCGTTTAAAATAGAATTGATAGAAAATCTACAAGACGGCGATATTACTTTCTGCGACCACGACGATTTTACCGATTTATGCCGTGGGGGACATATTCCCAACACGGGATTGATAAAAGCCGTAAAATTGTTAAACGTTGCCGGGGCTTACTGGCGAGGTGATGAAAAAAATCCGCAATTGACCCGAGTTTACGGGATATCTTTTCCTAAACAAAAAATGTTGAAGGAATATTTGGAAATGTTGGAAGAAGCCAAAAAGCGAGACCATAGAAAATTGGGAAAAGAATTGGAACTTTTTGCTTTTTCGCAAAATGTCGGACAAGGTTTGCCTTTATGGTTGCCCAAAGGAGCCGCTTTACGTGAACGTTTGGAAAACTTTTTGAAAGAAGCACAAAAAAAAGCCGGATATCAACAAGTGGTCAGTCCGCATATCGGGCATAAAAATTTGTATGTAACTTCCGGACATTATGAAAAATACGGAGCCGACAGTTTTCAGCCGATAAAAACTCCCAAAGAAGACGAAGAATTTTTGCTCAAACCGATGAATTGTCCGCACCATATCGAAATTTTTAAGACAAAACCATACAGTTATAAAGATTTGCCCGTAAGATTTGCCGAGTTCGGAACGGTTTACCGATATGAACAAAGCGGTGAATTGCACGGATTGACACGGGTTAGAGGATTTACACAAGACGATGCTCATATTTTTTGCACGCCCAATCAATTGTTGGACGAATTCAAAAAAGTTATCGATTTGGTAATTTATGTATTTGGTTCCTTAGGATTTGAAGATTTTACGGCACAAGTATCGTTGCGCGACAAAGAAGACAAAAGCAAATATATCGGAAGTGATGAAAATTGGGAAAAAGCCGAACAAGCCATTATCCAAGCGGCAAAAGACAAGGGTTTGGATTATGTAATTGAATATGGAGAAGCGGCATTTTATGGTCCTAAATTGGATTTTATGGTAAAAGATGCTTTGGGTAGAAGTTGGCAATTGGGAACTATTCAGGTAGATTATAATTTGCCCGAACGATTTGAATTGACTTATATCGGCGCCGATAACAAACCCCATCGTCCGGTTATGATTCACAGGGCGCCTTTCGGTTCAATGGAACGATTTATTGCCATTTTGTTAGAACATACCGGAGGAAATTTACCTTTATGGCTCACTCCTGAACAAGTTAAAATTTTGCCTATCAGCGAAAAATATGAGAAATATGCAAAAAATGTTTTAAATTTGCTGCAAATTTCCGATATTCGCGCCACGATTGACGACAGAAA
>JALSPZ010000208.1 GCA_026985675.1 Flavobacteriales bacterium | reverse complement strand
GCAAGAAGCTTGCGGGTGGAATTGGATAAATTTGCTTCTACTTCTGAAAATCGTAGGCTTGAAAAGAAATTTATCGAGTTAAATCCGCAAATTCGTTTCATCAAAAAAGAGAATTTTAATTTTGATGAGCCTTTCTACAATTTTTGTTTGAATTACGCCAAAGAACGCTTTGACGGACATATGCCCAAAGAACGTTTGGAATACATTTTACGATGGAAATATCTTTCGCACATCATCGAATTTAAAACCGAAAAAGGAGAATTGTTGGGTTATGTATTTGCCATTAAAACCGATCGAATTTTACACTATTGGTTTTCGTTTTACAATTTGGAATTTTCACGATTGGGTGTTGGCAAGTGGATGATGTATAAAAGCATAGAATTAGTCAAAGAACGGGGCTTGCAAGAAGTCTATCTCGGCACTTGTTACGGTGAAAAAGCAATGTATAAAATGCGTGATTTCAAAGGACTTTCCTATTTTGATGGTAATAATTGGAATCCGGACATGAAACTTTTAAAGCAAAAATGTAAAACCGATTTGGAAATTAAGCCCGACGATTTTAAAATCGGCGTTATTTCTTAAAAATAAAATAGACCGCCAAAATCAGAAAGAAAAAACCAATAATATGATTGGCGCGGATATGCTCATTTTTAAAAACCAATAAAGTAAAAATTGAAAAGATTATCAGTGTAATAACTTCCTGAATTACCTTTAATTGAACTAATGAAAAAGGACCGCCGTTTTCATTAAAACCGATACGATTTGCCGGCACTTGAAGTAAATATTCAAAAAAAGCAATTCCCCAACTTAAAATGATTATAACAAACAAACCTAATTTTTGATATTTGGGAATTTGTGTCAATCGTAAGTGTCCATACCAAGCCAATGTCATAAAGGTATTGGAGCCGATTAATAATAGAATGGTTAGAAGAGCTTTGTGTTTCATAATTTGCAAAAATATGAAAATGCATCTGTTTAAAGCACAGATGCATTTAGAACATTATAAGAGAAAATATTTATAATTTTTTCTTTACTTCGTGTTTTTGATAAGCTTCAATTACATCGCCAATTTCAATATTGTTGTAATTTTTAACCATCAAACCGCACTCATATCCTTTGGATACTTCTTTCACGTCGTCTTTGAAACGTTTTAAAGAAGCCAATTCGCCATCATAAATTACTATACCATCGCGAATAACTCTTACCAATGAATTATTATAAATTTTTCCGGAGGTTACCATACAACCTGCAACCGTTCCGATTTTACTGATTTTGAAAGTTTCTCTAACTTCGGCAGTTCCCGTAACTTCTTCTTTGATTTCAGGCGATAACATGCCTTCCATTGCTTCTTTAACATCGTTGATGACATCGTAAATGATGGAATAAGTTTTGATTTGTACGCCTTCGTCTTCTGATAATTTTCTAGCAGTAGCCGACGGACGAACATTAAATCCTATAATAATGGCATCGGAAGCAGCGGCAAGCATAACATCGGAATCGGTGATTTGACCAACACCTTTGTGTATGATTCTAACACTGATATTATCGGTAGATAATTTTTGTAAGGAGTCGGAAAGTGCTTCAACAGAGCCGTCCACATCACCTTTGATGATTAAGTTTAATTCTTTGAAGTCTCCAAGTGCAATTCTCCTACCGATTTCATCCAAAGTAAGATGTTTTTGTGTGCGTAATTGTTGTTCTCTTATTAATTGATCACGTTTTTGAGCAATTTTTTTAGCTTCTCTTTCGTCTTTATAAACTTTGAATTTATCTCCGGCATTTGGAGCGCCGTCCAAACCTAAAACTTTAACGGGAGTGGAGGGTTCGGCTTCTTTTACTTTTTGGTCTCTTTCATTATACATAGCCTTTACTTTACCATGATATTTTCCTGCTAAAACATAATCCCCGATTTTCAAGGTTCCGTTTTGTACCAAAATATCAGCTACATAACCTCTTCCTTTGTCTAAGGAAGCTTCGAGAACTGTTCCGACAGCATCTCGTTTAGGATTAGCTTTTAATTCCAAAAGTTCTGCTTCCAGTAAAATCTTTTCCAGTAATTCGTCAACTCCTTGTCCGGTTTTTGCCGATATTTCTTGTGATTGATATTTTCCTCCCCAGGCTTCAACTAAAATATTCATATTAGCCAACTGTTGGTAAATATTATTAGGGTTAGCTGTAGGACGATCAATTTTATTAATAGCAAAAATCATTGGAACGCCGGCAGCTTGTGCATGGCTGATAGCTTCTTTTGTTTGAGGCATTACATCATCATCGGCGGCAATAACTATTACGGCAACATCCGTAACTTTTGTTCCTCGTGCCCGCATAGCTGTAAATGCTTCGTGCCCGGGGGTATCGATAAAGGTAATTTTTTCTCCCTTGGGTAGTTCCACTTTATAAGCACCGATATGTTGAGTTATTCCACCTGATTCACCGGCTACAACATTGGCATTTCGGATATAATCCAACAGGGAAGTTTTTCCATGATCAACATGTCCCATAATGGTTACAACGGGGGGACGTGGAACCAAATCTTCAGGCTTGTCGACTTCCTCTTTTTCTTCAGTTTCTTCTTCGACATCTACAAATTGGACATCATAACCGAATTCGTCTGCAACCAAACTTAATGTTTCGGCATCCAACCGTTGATTCATAGTTACCATCATTCCTAAGCTAAAACAAGCCTTAATAACTTCTGCAACATTGACATCCATCATGTTTGCCAGGTCTGCAACCGTTATAAATTCTGTAACTTTAAGTATTTTACTTTCTTGGGCATTTTTTTCTTGTTGTGCCAATTCCTTTTCACGTCTTTTTTGACGTACTTCTCTTTTGATTTTAGAACGTTTGGATTTTTTACCACCTTGCAAACGCTCGAGCGTTTCTTTTATTTGTTTTTGAATTTCTTCATCAGAAATTTCTTTTTTCTCTACAGGTTTTTTATAATTAGAACGTCCTTTACCTTTATTTTTATTATTTTGTTGCTTGTAGTTGGTTGGAATACGTTCTCTTTTTCTCTTCTTTTTCTTTTTATCGGCAGTTTTATCGGCTTCTTTTTTCTTAGGTTTTTTTTCGAATTCGGATAAATCAATTTTTTCTCCGGTAAGTCTAGGACCCTTGAGTTTTTGATATTCGGTTTTTATTTCTTCTGTTTTATTTTCAGTTTCTTCAACCTTAGTTTCAATTTTGGTTTCAGGCTTTATTTCTTCTTTTGGAGTTTCTTTGGCTTGCGCTTTTTTAATTTTCGTAAGCTTTGTTTTTTCTTCTTTCGGTTCGGTTTTGTCTTTGGCTTTTGATTCTTTTTTAAGCTCTTTTTTTTCTTTTTCTTGAGGTTTTTCTATAATTTTATCTTCAGTTTTTTTATCTTCAGTTTTTGAAGTTTTATTTTCTAAATCCACTTTACCTAAAACTACAGGTTTTTTTATTACAGGTTCTTCAACCGGAGCAGATTTTTCTTTTATTGCCTCTTCTTTCTCTTTTTTAATCAGCTCTTTTTCTTTTTGCTGTTCTTCTCTGATGATTCTGGCTTTGTCCAGTAATGTTTTATCTTTTGCAAATTCCTCTAAGAGCAAGGCATAATTTTCTTCTGAAATTTTAGCTAAAGGTGTTTTCTTTTTTAGTTCAACTCCTTTATTTTCTAAAAATTCGAAAATAGTTGCAGCACCTATGTTGCATTCATTCATTACTTGTCTGACTGTAAACTTCTTTGCCATTCTTTATTCTATTCGGTTATTTTTTTATTTTTAATCTTCAAATTCTTCTTTGAGAATTCGTAATACTTCATATATGGTTTCTTCTTCCAAATCGGTTCTTCTTACCAAATCGTCCACATCTTGTGCCAAAACGCTTTTTGCGGTATCCAAGCCTATTTTTTCAAATTCATTGATAATCCATTCATCTATTTCATCGGTAAATTCGGACAATTTAACATCTCCTTCATCATCTTCTCTTTGAATTTCAATTTTATATCCGGTTATAGCTGATGCCAAACGGATGTTTTGTCCTTTTTTTCCTATGGCTTTGGAAATTTCATCGGGTTTCATATAAACATAAGCAGTTTTTACTCCGTTTTCATCTTCTTCCAATTCCAAGCGTTGTATTTTTACAGGTCCCAAAGCTCTTTGTATAAAAAGTTTGTCGTTATCAGTATAATTGATAACATCAATATTTTCATTTCCTAATTCTCTGACAATACCGTGTATTCGAGAGCCTCTTACGCCTACACAAGCTCCTACGGGATCTATACGATCATCATAAGTATCAACGGCAACCTTGGCTTTTTCGCCAGGAATACGTGCAATACGTTTAATGGAAATTAATCCGTCGAACACTTCCGGAATTTCTTGTTCAAATAATCTTTCAAGAAATTCATCGGCAGTTCTTGACATAATCACCAATGGTTTATTGTCCCGCATTTCCACTTTCTCAATAACCCCTCTAACATGATCCCCTTTTCTAAACCTATCCGATGGAATCTGTTTATCTCTGGGTAATACAATATCATTTCCATCATCATCGACCAAATATACATCTTTTCTTCTATTATTTACATGGTGAACTTCGGCAGTATAAATTTCTCCTTCTCTTTCTTTAAAAAATTTATGCAGATTAAGGAAATTGTGTTCCATTAGTTTGTTTTTCCAATTTTGTTTCAAACCGGAAATTCCTCTTCTGCCTAAGTCCAAAAGATTGAATTCTTCTTCTATTTGTTCACCTATTTCTGCATCGGGATCAATTTTTAAAGCATCCGATAAGCGAATTTCTTTGTGTTGATCGATTTCTTTTTGGTCATCAGGGACAACGGTTTTATAAACCCATATTTCCAATTCACCACGACTGGGGTTTACGATGATATCAAAATTATCTTCATCGGGTTCGCTACCGTCTTTTTTCTTTTTAATGATTCCGAATTTTTTTCGTAGTGCATGTGCTATTACTTCTTTCAGGATGTTTAACAGCGTAGCATTATCTATATTTTTTTCATCTTTAAATTCTAAGAAAGCTTCGACCAATTCTTTGTTATTCATAATTGATTTAATTTAAAATTTAATTATAACTTTTGCTTCATTAATCTTGTTTAAGGGTATTATTTCTTTTTTGATAACTGTTTGTTTTCCTTTACCGATTTTTTTCGGTTCTCTGGTTTTATATTCCAAAACAATTTCGTCGTCTTTAACTTCTGTCAGTTTTCCTTTAACTTCTCCTTCTTCGGTTTTTACTTTGATTTCTCTTCCAATATTTTTTTTATATTGTCTAATGTGCCGGAATGATTTTGAGATATCGAAAGAGGAAACCGTTAATGAGAAATCTTCCTGATCTCTATTCAAATTATGCTCAATACTTCTGCTAAATTCAATTAAATCTTGAACTTTGATTCCATTATCTCCATCTAAGATTATTTTAATGTCGTTGTTGTCAGAGACGTCAAAGTCAATGAGGAAAAATTCCGGATGTTTTTCCAATTTCTGGGTTAATAATTGATATGCTTTATCTCTAACACTCATTCGATTATTTTTATAAAAATAGGGGACAAGAGTCCCCATACTTCATTTTCATTATATTTCAACTGCAAATATACAAATTTTTTATTATTTTTTTGCAATTTGTTATTTTTTTTGTAATTTTATACAAACAAATAAAAATTTATCATTATGAAAAAGATTTTAGTTCCGGTTGATTTTTCTCCGAAATCGGAAGAAGCTTTAAAAGTTGCGGCAAAAATAGCAAAAAAAACTGGTGCGGAAATATATACGCTTCACCTTTTGGATATTCCTTCCGGTCAGGTTGATATGGTAGCAGGTAATAGTGTTCCGACCGGACCTGTGGCTATCAGAATGTTTGAGCAAACTCATGAACAATTTGATGAGTTTTTGGATAAAGACTTCTTGAATCAAATTCCGGTTTATGAAAAAGTTTTAGTTGATAATCCAGTTGAAGGGATTTCGGATTTTGCTGATGAAAATAAAATTGATTTAATTGTAATGGGGTCACACGGAACCACAGGCTTAGAAGATTTTTTTGTTGGGTCCAATACTGAAAAGGTTGTAAGAACAGCAAAAGTGCCAGTTTTGGTTGTTAAAGAACCGGCAGAAAAATTTAAAATTGAAAAAGTGATTTATGCATCAAGATTTACCGATGATAATATTGAAGCTTTTAAAAAAATTATGAAGTTTCTTAAAGTTTTTAAGCCGGAGGTATATTTGTTACGGGTAAATACTATTTCAAATTTTAAATCAACTGCCGAATTGGAAGAAATTATGAATGAGTTTTTGAATAAAGTTCCGGAGTATGAGTGTTTCAAAAAAATTATTTATGATGATTATACGGTTCAAGAAGGAATTTTTAATTTTGCAGAAAAAATTAATGCCGATTTAATTGCTTTGGCAACACATGGTAGGCAAGGAATTATGCATTTTTTGTCCGACAGTATAGCGGAAAGAATTGTAAATAAAGCAAAGAGAAATATTTTAACTATAAAAATGAAATAACAATATATGATACATAGTTTAATTTTTTTTGGAGGAGGTTCCAGTAGTTATTTTTTATTGATAATTATAGGAATTATTGGTTGGTTAGTGCAAAATAGATTAAAAAGTAAATTTGAATATTACGGGAAGATAAGGTTAAAAAAAGGATATACCGGAGCTGAAGTAGCGCAAATGATGCTGGCGGATAATGGTATTACGGATGTTAAAGTCATATCTACTCCGGGTTATCTAACGGATCATTATCATCCGGTAAAGAAAACCGTTAATTTAAGTGAGCCGGTTTATAATTCAAATAGTGTAGCTGCCGTAGCTGTTGCAGCACATGAATGTGGTCATGCCGTTCAACATGCTCGGGCTTATCCATGGCTTAAATTGCGTTCGGCATTGGTGCCGGTAGTTCAATTTTCATCATCTTTGGTAACATGGATTTTAATTGCCGGTATTTTGTTAATCAAAACTTTTCCGCAATTGCTTTTGTTTGGCATTATATTATTTGCAGCAACAACCTTGTTTAGTTTTATTACATTACCGGTTGAATATGATGCCAGTGCCCGTGCCAAGAAATGGCTTTTGGAAAAGGGTATTGTAGATACCGAAGAAAGTAAAGGAGTAGCCGATGCTTTGAAATGGGCTGCCAGAACTTATGTGGTAGCTGCTTTAAGTTCTTTGGCAACCTTGTTATATTATTTACAAATTTATAACAGTAGAAGATAAATTTTTAAAAAATTTCCCTCGTTTTTGCGAGGGATTTTTTTATGAATTAAAAATAAATTTTTTAAACTATGATTATAAAACACGTTTCTGAAAAAAATTCAATATTGAACAAATTTCTTTCCGAGATCCGAGATAAAGAAATTCAAACAGACCGTTTGCGTTTTCGGACAAATATTGAAAGGATAGGCGAAATTATCTCTTATGAAATGAGTAAAACTTTGGATTACGTATCCAAAACAGTTGAGACTCCACTTGGGATAAAAGAGATGTCAGTTCCTGAGAATCCCATTGTTTTGGCTTCAATTTTGCGTGCAGGATTGCCTTTGCATATGGGAGTTTTGCGTATATTTGACGATGCGGAAAATGCTTTTATTTCCGCTTATAGAAAACATATTTCAGCCAAGGAATTTGATATCCAAATCGATTATATCGCTACTCCCGGAATTGAAAACAAAACTTTGGTGCTGGTTGACCCGATGTTGGCAACGGGAAGATCACTAGTAGGGGTTTATCAAAAATTATTGGAATTCGGCTCCCCGAAAAATGTTCATATCATCTCTATTATCGGGTCGGAAGAGGGTATTGATTATTTAGACCAAAATATGCCCCAAAATGCTTTTCTATGGATTGCCGATTTTGATCATACATTAAATGATAAAGGATATATTGTGCCGGGATTGGGAGATGCAGGTGATTTGGCTTATGGTAAAAAATTATAATTCAAAAACAATCCTGTCCTAAATAAAATTATTTTTTACTTTTTCCATCGATGAACATTTCGACTTTGCTCAATGATAACAAAAAATCTAGCCTGACGAAAACCTTGCTAAATTTATCTCCTTGAAGCTAAAATGTATGAACTTGCTCTTGCTCATACTTCACAAGAGCTTCGAACAGCAACATTTTTGACGCTTCTTCGTCGTAAATTTTACGCAAGAACTTCGTATGGCGTCAGGCTTAATTCATTTGCCTGTGATTTTAATCTCCTAATACTAAAAAACAAACTTATCTCTTTATAAATCAACAAATTACTTTTATCATAAAAAAATATTTAGGACGGGATTGATTCAAAAACAATTTTTATAAAAAAAGTTGTTAAATTTGTAAGATATAAACAAACAAAAACAATAATTATGGGATTTTTAAAATCTATTAAAAAAATCTTTGGTAAAGTAGAAGAAAAAACCGAAGAATTAATTGAAGAAACAACAGAATTTGTTGAAAAAGCATCTAAAAAAGCCGAAGAAAAATTTGATGAATTTTCGGAAGAAATCAAAGAAAAAACATCAGATTTAAGAGAAGATTTACAAGAAAAATTTGAAGAAGTTAAAGAAGATTTAAAAGAAAACACAAAAGATTTTCAGGAAAAAGCTAAGGAAATTTCTCAAAATTTGGCTGAAAAAGGAAAGGAAATGAAAGAAGATTTACTGGAAGAAACCAAAGATTTAAGAGAGAAAGCCGGAGAAGTTGTTGAAAAAGCGGCTGATAAAATTTCCGATATAACCGAAGATGTTAAAACCAAATTGACCAAAGAAAAAGATGATGTTTTGGAAGATGATTCCGAAATAATTGAAGAGAACGACAAAGAATAAAAAGTATGGATAACAAAATAATTATTTGGCATAATCCGAGATGTAGAAAGAGTAGGGAAGGGCTAAAAAAAACGGAAGAGATAGCCCGAGAAAAAAATTTGGAAGTAGAGGTTAGAAAATATTTGGATAATCCGCCAAGTGTGGAAGAGTTGAAGTCTGTTTTTAAAAAGATGAATAAAAAACCTATTGAAATTGTTAGAACTAAGGAAGCTATTTGGAAAGAAAAATACAAAGAAGATTTCAAAGCCGGAAAATTGGATGATGAACAAATAATTATTGCCATGCATGAAAATCCTAAACTGATAGAACGCCCGATAGTTATCTTTAATGATAAAGCCATTTTGGCGAGACCGGCAGAAAAAGTTTTGGAATTGTTTTAAGTGTAGGCAAAATGAAAACAAAAATTACCAAAATTTCCACCAAGGTTTTTTGGGGTTTTGTTTTCTTTTTGCTTTTTGTGAAGACTTGTTAGTTAGTTGAACCGGATCCGTTTCAATAGTTTCGGCAATGAGTTTATCTCCATAATAAAATTTTATTTTAAATTGTTCTCCTGAAATTCCGCCTATTATTTGTACTGCGCCTCTTTCACTGATATTTTTGGCTATTTTTTTAATTCTATTTTCCAGTTGGGGATTGAGTTGTGTATATTCCGGATTAATAATAAAATCAATTTTTCCATTAAAGGTTTTTGGACTTTTAGCGACATGCATAAGTATATTTTGATAAGCATTTTGTATTTGGTTTACCAGTTCATCTTCATTTTTATGACCAATTTTAACAGTGAAACCGACTTTCCCTTGTTTGTCATTATTTCCAATGATATCAAAAACTTCATCTTTTTTATCGGATGATTCGGGAAAATCTGTTCCCCCCATCATTTCTATTTCTCCATCCATTATAAAATATAAGGCATTGGAAATGGGATAAGTGGGTGGATT
>JALSPZ010000207.1 GCA_026985675.1 Flavobacteriales bacterium | reverse complement strand
CAATACCGGAAGGGATTAGAGAAATAAATAATGATATTTGGAAAGAAGTGGAAATTCATTTTAACAATAAAGATAACATATCATTGGTAAAAGCATTACTTAAACTTGATTTATTCCCCATAAAAGACAGCTATATAGCATATTTAAAAAGAGACAAAACATCAATTGAAAGAAATCCAAAAACAATTAATAGAATAAGTGGAAGATTATATGAAATGGGGCTAGATAAAATTTTTGAAAGATGTAGCGAACCCAAAGAAACAAATAGGCAAATAGGACCTATGTTTAGAGATTGGTTAAATAGAAAATCATTGGGTATTCAACCTGTTTCATTGGAAGAGTTTACTTCAAATAACAACGATGCAATTTTAGATGCCGGAGATAAAGGGTTAATGAATTTTGCAAAAGAACACTTAAATTATCATCACGATAAAGGACTTGATTTTGTTGCAAGATTTAATGGAAAATATGTAATTGGTGAAGCCAAATTTTTAACTGATTTTGGTGGCCATCAAAATGCTCAATTTAATGATGCTATAAACACGCTTGAAACTAAAAATGTAAAAGCGGTTAAAATTGCCATACTTGATGGAGTGCTTTATATAAAAGGTAGGAATAAAATGTATAAATCCATAACGGAAAAATATAAAAATTACAATATAATGAGTGCGTTGGTATTACGTGAGTTCTTATATCAACTTTAAAAGGAATACTATGGAAAATTTACTAATTAAAGGCGACAATATTAATGCACTTAACTTTCTTTTAAAAGAAAAGAACTTAAAAGGAAAAATAGATTTGATATACATTGATCCTCCTTTTGCAACCAACGGTAATTTTACCATAACCGATGGTAGAGCAACAACTATCAGTAATTCCAAAACCGGCAAACTTGCTTATTCAGATAAGCTTGTAGGAACTGAATTTATTGAATTTTTAAGAGAGCGATTAATTTTATTGAAAGAATTACTATCTGATAAAGGTTCTATTTATTTACATATCGATTACAAAATCGGCCATTATGTCAAAGTAATGATGGACGAAGTTTTTGGGGTTGAAAATTTTAGAAATGATATAACCAGAATAAAATGTAACCCGAAAAATTTCAAACGAATAGGATATGGCAATATTAAAGATATGATTCTTTTTTATACCAAATCAAAAAATCCTATTTGGAATGAACCGAAAGAACCTTATACACGAGAAGATATTGTTAGACTTTTCCCAAAAAAAGATAAAAACGGTAGAAGATATACGACTGTTCCTATTCACGCCCCTGGCGAAACACAAAATGGGAATTCGTCAAAGCCTTTTAAAGGAATTTTACCACCCAAAGGACGTCATTGGAGAACTGATATTGAAACATTGGAGAAATGGGATAAAGAAGGTTTGATAGAATGGTCATCAACAGGCAATCCTAGAAAAAAAATATATGTAGATGAAAGAGACGGAAAAAGAGTTCAAGATATTTGGGAGTTTAAAGACCTACAATACCCGACTTATCCGACGGAAAAAAATCAAGGACTTTTAGATTTGATAATTAAAACATCGTCAAATGAAGAGAGTATTGTTTTAGATGCTTTTTGTGGTTCGGGAACAACTCTGAAATCAGCACATTCTTTTGGACGAAAATGGATTGGTATTGACAAATCCGATTTAGCAATTGAAGCAACAAAAAATAAATTGAAAGGAATTTCAGAGAACTTATTTGTTGAAAAACCTAAATATGAATATATTGAAATAAATGAAGTCAATCCCATAACAATGGTCATTAGTAATGGGCGGTTAAGTGCTAAAAATCAAAATATATATGAATAAAAACAAACTAAAATGCTAAAAATCCAACAACAACCTTATAATCAATACCTTAACGATTGCTTGTTAAGAAAAAAGGAAATAACACTTGCTGTCAAACGTGAGGATTTGTTGCACGAGCATATTTCGGGAAATAAATTTCGTAAACTTTTTTACAATATCATCGAAGCCAAGCAAAAAGGATACGATACATTGCTAACTTTCGGCGGCGCTTTTTCCAATCATATTGCCGCTACGGCAGCGGCAGGAAACGAATACGGATTGAAAACGATTGGCGTCATCAGAGGCGATGAGTTTGCTAATGATTTACCAAGAATTTTGCAAGAAAATCCCACTTTGAAATTTGCGCACAGTCAAGGAATGAAATTTTATTTTGTAACACGCGAAAATTATCGCAAAAAAACCGAACCTGATTTTATAAGGGAATTGTTCAAAATTTTTGGAAAATTTTATCTGGTTCCCGAAGGCGGAACAAACGAGTTAGCTGTCAAAGGAACCGAAGAAATATTAACCGAAG
>JALSPZ010000206.1 GCA_026985675.1 Flavobacteriales bacterium | reverse complement strand
TATTTGTTCAAAACTTGCCGGTGCCAGCACAAATCCCAATTTGCAATTTCCTTTATTCAATTGATTTTCAACACATTTTGCACTTCTATCTCCACTACAATATTTAAGTCCTCCCAAGCAAATTTCTTCGTCCAATTCTTGTAGTTTCGGCAATATATATTGTCCGAAAATTACGGCATCCGGCAAAAAATTATCAAATTTATGTTTGAGCTGTAATTTATATTTTTTAAGTTTTGTAAAAAGTAAAATTTCACCTTTTTGCGGGTTTTCGGCTTCCTTTATTTCCTGAATATAAAAATCTTCTTTTATTTTTTTGAGTAAATCTTTAACAAGAATTTTGGAATCCGGCGGTAAACCTTTTTTATATTCATAAATCTTTACTTGCTTATGAGAAATCATAAATGCAGGAAAAAAGTTAAAAGCCTCGTTACCCGAAACCAATGGGTTTTTTTCCTGATTTTTTTGTCTATACAAATCATAATAAGCTTCAAATTCATTCCGGTTATCCAACAAATACATCGAATCGACTTTTCCAAAAGAATTTTCTAATTTCAGTATATCATCCTTATCCAAAACTTTCCATACTTCGTGTATTTTTCCGTTGCTTTTGGTAAATTCAAACAAAGGAATGTGTGTTTTATATTTATCTATAATCGCTTGAATTTCATTATTTTCTTCATAAACTATATTAAAAGGAGTGGATAGAAATCCGGTAATTTCAAATTGTTCTCGCAAAGCTTCAACATCAGTCGGAAATCCATATTCTATATGTTTGATTTTCTTATCAACAACTTCATTGAAATGAATCTTGCCCAAAATACCCGTAAATTCATTATTTCCATCGATAATATTATAAATATAAAAACCCGGATTTTCATCTTCTTCAATAATTCTCTTACGCTTAAATTTATGAAATTGCCGTTTGATAGCATTGAACTTTTTCTCTCCCTGCAAGCGTTTAACATAGGGTTTATACATAATATTATAAAAAGAAAAAGGATTTCTTCTGATAATACCGTTGATATCGCTAGGACTAAGGTTGCAAGTTTCTTTTTCGGGAAACACGCAAACTTTGTTCCTTAACGGGCGTGTAATGGCAATGGGCAAAATTTTTACCATAATGATAGATTTTAATCTAACTCGTGTATAACCAAACCGCTTCTCAACTTCGGTTCAAACCAAGTGGTTTTAGGCGGCATAATATTGCCGGTATCGGCTATATTGATCAATTGTTTCATAGATACGGGATAAAGTGCAAAAGCCACTTGAAATTTACCTGAATCCACGCGTTTTTTTAATTCTTCCAAACCTCTAATTCCTCCTACAAAATCAATTCGTTTGGAAGTTCTTAAATCTTTTATATCCAAAATAGGTTCCAAAATATGCTCTGATAATACGGTTACATCCAGTTGCTTAATGGGGTCGTTGTCATCATAAGTGCCGGGTTTTGCTTTTAAACGATACCAATTTTTATCCAAATACATAGAAAATTCGTGTAGTTCATTGGGTTTATAAGCTTTTTTACCCATTTTTTCCACGTCAAAATTTTGCTTCAATTTTTCCAAAAACTCTTCTTTTGATAAACCGTTCAAATCTTTTACAACACGGTTATAGTCAATGATTTTCAATTGGTTATCGGGAAAATGAACCGCCATAAAAAAATTATATTCTTCATCGCCGGTATGATTGGGATTTTGTGCTTTTTTCTCTTGCATAATTCTAGCGGCAGCAGCCGTTCGATGATGACCGTCGGCAACGTAAGTATAAGGCACTTTTTCTTTAAAAAGTTGTTGCAATTGTTTATTATCCTCTTCGGATTCCACTATCCAAAAATGATGTCCGAAACCGTCTTCTGCCGTAAAATCATAAACCGGTTCGTTATTTTGGACGATTCGTTCTACAATTTCATCGATTTCCGGAACTGCTTTGTATGAGAAAAATACCGGTTCGATATTGGCATTCAAATAACGTGTAAGCACCATACGATCTTCTTCTTTATCGGGGCGTGTGAGTTCGTGTTTTTTTATTATTCCGTCAAAATAATCTTGTGCAGCTGCCGCTCCGACAATCCCGTATTGCGTGCGTCCGTCCATTGTTTGTGCATAAATATAATAACGGGGTTTATCGTCTTGAATCAACCATTTATTATTTTTGAATTTTTTATAATTTTCAACCGCTTTCTCATAAACTTTTTCCGAATGAATATCTTGGCAATCGGGCAAGTCGATTTCCGCTCTCGTAATATGCAAAAGCGACTCGGGTTTATCTTTTGCCATTTCGGCTGCTTCTTCCGAATTCATTACATCATAAGGCAAGCTTGATACATTTTTTGCAATTTTTT
>JALSPZ010000205.1 GCA_026985675.1 Flavobacteriales bacterium | reverse complement strand
ATAAAAAGACTTATAGCCCGGAAGAAGAAGTCAAAATCAACTTACCGGTCAGCAACAAAGGAAAAGCGCTTGTTAGCATAGAAAACGGCAGTGAAGTGCTATTATCTTATTGGACCAATATTTCATCCGCCAATCATACCACATCATTTACCGTAACCAAAGAAATGAGTCCCAATGTATATGTGCATATTTCATATATTCAGCCGCATAATCAAACCGATAACGACAGACCTATACGACTTTATGGAGTTCAAAACATTTTTGTCGAAAGCTCGGAAACTCATCTACATCCCGAAATTATTATGAAAGACGAGTTGAGACCCGAACAGGAATATTCCGTGAAAATCAAGGAAAAAAACGGCAAACCGATGACTTATACTTTGGCTATCGTAGATGAAGGCTTATTGGATTTGACCCATTTCAAGACTCCCGATCCACAAAAATATTTCTATGCACGACAAGCTTTGGGTGTAAAAACTTATGATATGTATGCTTATGTAATGGGAGCTTTTTCGGGCAAATTGGCGGGATTATTAGCTATCGGTGGAGACGAAGATTTGGTGGAAAACGGCAATCGTAAAGCTAATCGGTTCAAACCCGTTGTTCAATTTGCAGGACCTTTTGAGTTGAAAAAAGGTGAAACAAAAACCCATCGTTTCAAAATGCCCAACTATATAGGTTCCGTTCGTGTGATGGTAGTAGCCGGCGATGTTAAAAATCAAGCTTACGGTAGTGAAGATAAAACCGTAAAAGTCAATAAACCCTTAATGGTTCTGACAAGTTTACCCCGTGTTTTGGGACCTAATGAAAAATTAAAATTACCCGTCAATGTTTTTGTCAGCGATAAAAATATAAAAAATGTTAAAGTTCATATACAAACCAATGATTTAATCAAAGTTGTTGGAGATAACAATTTGAATATCCGTTTTGATAAAACAGGAGAACAATTGGTAGCTTTTGATTTACAAGTTGCACGTAAAGTGGGGATTGGAAAAATCAAAGTAAGTGTAGAAAGTAATGGTATAAAATCGTATGAATCAACAGAACTACAAGTCAGAATAGCAAACCCCGAAATAACAAAAGTCCAAGACAAAGCTATTGAACCCGGAGAAAATTGGACTGCCAACTATAATCCTTTCGGTATCAAAGGAACCAATAAAGCCGTTTTGGAAGTCTCTACAATACCGCCAATTCATTTGGAAAAACGTCTGGATTATCTTATGCAATATCCCCACGGATGTATAGAGCAAACGGTTTCGTCCGTTTTCCCGCAAATTTATCTGAATTCATTGATGAAGCTTACCAATGTTCAAAAAGCCAAGATTCAAGACCATATTAACGCCGGATTGGAACGATTGAAAAGTTTTCAATTGACCAATGGTGGTTTTAGTTATTGGCCGGGAGAAACCGATTATGCAAACGATTGGGGAACCAACTATGCCGGACATTTCATACTTGAAGCGAAAAATAAAGGCTATGCAATACCGCCGGGTATGCTGAATGCTTGGGTAAAATATCAAAGAAAAAAAGCAAATGATTGGTCAAATTATCCATCCCTTTATCCGGGAGTGATCAGAAGCAATCAACTGATACAAGCCTATCGTTTATATACCTTGGCGCTGGCAGGAAAACCCGAATTGGGAGCTATGAATCGTTTGAGAGAAGAAGAGGAATTAAATTCCATAGCCAAATGGCAACTCGCTGCCGCTTATGTGCTTGCCGGTAAAGAAAGCATTGCCAAAGATTTAATTAAAAATCTTTCGACAAAAACCGATAATTATATCGAATGGGATTATACTTACGGCACCGGTTTGAGAGATAAAGCTATCATTTTGAATACTTTAACCTTGTTAAAAGAAAAAAGTTCAGGAAAGAAAATATTGGATGAAGTAGCTTCTGAATTGGCTTCCGATCAATGGTTAAGCACTCAAACGACAGCTTATAGTTTAATGGCTATTTCCAAATTTGTAGGAACAAGTCAAAATAAAAATCGAATGAAATTTAAACTTTACACCGCAGGAAAGAGTAAAAATTTTGATACGGAACAATTTATAATGCAAATTCCTTTAAATTTTGAAAGAAACGGAAAATCCGAATTACAATTAAGCAATCTATCGGATAATACATTGTTTGTTAACCTAATGAATAAAGGAATTCCTTTGGAAAGCAACAATTTGGCACAAGAACACAACTTACAAATGAAAGTGAAATATATGGATTTGAACGGCAATATTGTCGATGAAACTCATCTGAAACAGGGGACGGATTTTATAATAGAAGTAACGATAATACACCCTGGAATTTTGAGTGATTATCAAAATATGGCACTTACCGAAATATTTCCTTCCGGTTGGGAAATTACCAATCCGCGTATGGACAATATTCAAATTTGGAAATCCGACAGCTCTACTTATCAGGATATCCGCGATGATCGTGTAATGACCTATTTTGATTTGGCAAAATCCAAAAGCAAAACTTACCGTATTATGGCCAATGCTTCTTATGTGGGAGAATATTATCTGCCTTCAATAAAATGTGAAGCAATGTATGATAACAATATTATTGCGGTAAGCAATGGAAAATGGGTAAAAGTTGTGGAAAAATGAAAGAAATTATCAAATTTAAAAACTTATTTTCAATAATTAGTATTGTAATATGGATGGTTTCTTGCAACACCAATTCATCTAACAATAAAATAGAAAGGTTAAATATTCATAATAGTGTCCTAAAGGTAGATTCTACTATTAGAGCTAAAGAGAAAATAAATAAAACCGATAGTGCCATTATAACGCAAGTAAACAGGAAAAAAATCAAAATTGAAGAAAACAAAATAGATAAAAGGTTAAAAGTTACAATTGACGGAAAGGTTTATTATAAAAAGTCTATTTACGATAGCCCCGTAAATATATCTCCGAAAGGTTATAAATTAAGCAAATATTATTATGAATATATGTATAATCATCACCATTATGACATAAGAACAGGTAAATTTTTAAAATATGACATTGTTATTAAATAATTACCTTCAATAATTAGATAAAAAAATGAAACTTGCAACAAGCAAAATATATGCTTATAATATCTTATTATTTTTATTACTTAACTGAAATTACTGAAGTTTAGTAGTTCACAATTTATTGATTATTAATATATTAAGCTATTACAAAAAGAGATTTTCAACTATTTTAGCGTCGGTGCCGCTCCAAGCGACACCGACGCTTTATTAATTACCTGCCATTCAACAAGACTCATAACTTCTCAAATTTTTATAGTTTGGCTTTGTAGCAGAAACATTTTTGCGGATTTAAGATAATGCAAACAAGTTAAATAGAAAACAAAAAGAAGAGAAATTAGAAGCGTTTCTAATAACTAACGGAAGGAGAATCTAATATTTTAAGTTTTCTTTTATTTGCTCCGAAACTTTAGTTACTTAACTTGAAAAGTTAGTGATTATTATTATAAATATTATTAAACAAAAATTTTCAGTTTAAATTTACAATTGCAATTTAAATAAAAATTTGTTTTTAAATTAACGTGAGTTCGATAAAAGAATCGAAGCAAAAATCCAATAAATGCGTGAGATACAAACTAATTTTTCTTATACTAACGGGTTAGTTTAATAAAGATTAGTGCAGTAGATTGCTTATTTATTGGATTTTGGCTCGCGACAAAATACATTTTTTTGCTAATTAAATTATATTTATTTAATTTTTTTATATAACAAATTCAAAATCAAAAGTTTATTAAAAATAAATAATTTTTTCTTATGTCGAACTCACGTTAAATTAACATTAATCCACCTTTTTTTTGAATTTATTTTTATTTTCCTTCGGAAGTCGTCCCGATTTTTTTAATTCTTGATTTATAATCCATTCCAATTGTCCATTAACACTACGAAATTCATCTGCCGCCCATTTTGCAACTGCTTCATAAGTTTTGTAATCTATTCGTAATATGAAATTTTTCTTTTTAGACATCGGATTTTAAAAATTTGTTCATTGCGTATTCAAACGAATCTTTTCGTTTGGTCTCCAATAAAATATTATCTCTCGATTGTAAAATCAATAAATAGTTAGGAAGATTAATATAGAATGATTTAAAAAACTGTTTTTTCTTTTTTCTATTTTCTAACAATAATTCTCTTGCTTCTTTTCTGCTAAGTTTTTTGTATGAAATTATTTCATCTCTAAAAATTATTTTTCTTTTGTTTAAATTTCTTTTTAATATTATATTTTTATTCCCTATTATCAACACATATTTTTGAAATACAATAACCAGTATAATAATGATTGAAAATATTATTGAAACAATTATAACACCAATCATATCATTGTTTTCAAAATCTTTATTAGGAATAGCTCCTATTTTATAAAAATACCAGAACAAAGTAAACATAATAGTCTCGAACAGCAAAATTAATGAAATTATCCAATTTCTTGCCGACTGACTTATTTTAACAATTTCGTTATGATAAACTTTTTGCTTCATAAACCTAAATTAATATAAACTACCTGTATTTACAATAGGAGAAACGTCTTTATCGGAAGTTAAAACTACCATTAAATTACTAACCATTTGCGCCTTGCGTTCCTCATCCAGTTCAACTATATGCTTTTCATTCAATTCATTTAAAGCCATTTCAACCATTGAAACAGCACCTTCAACAATTTTAGTCCTTGCTGCTATAACAGCAGATGCCTGTTGTCGTTTTAACATAGCACTTGCTATTTCGGTAGCATAAGCCAAATAATTTATACGCGCTTCCAAAATATCGATACCCGCAATTTTTAATCTTTCCGAAACCTCGTTTTCCAACTGGCTATTAACTTGTTCTCCTCCGTCCCGCAAAGTAAGTTTTGCATCTTCGTCTTCCAAATTATCATAAGGATATAATCCGGCTAATTTACGTATTGCGGCTTCGGTTTGTATACGCACAAAATGTTCGTAATCATCAACTTCAAAAGCCGATTTATATGTATCCATAACTCGCCAAACCACTACGGCCCCAATCATAATGGGATTTCCTATTTTATCATTAACTTTTATAGGATCACTATTAAAGTTACGTGCTTTTAATGAAATAATTCTCTTATTCATAAATGGATTTACCCACCAAAACCCGTTTTCTTTAATGGTACCTTTATATGCACCGAAAAGAATTAATACACGCGATTCATTAGGACTTACAATTGTAAAACCCGGCAAAGTAAAAAATGAAATTACTAAAAGAATAATTCCTAATACAACCATTTGTTGTTTAATGATTAAATATACTCCTAAACCGATAAATAATAAAAGTATAAATAAAACAATATACCCGTTGATTTTTTTTGATGAATGTTCTTTTTTCATAGTATTAATTTTTTAAAAGTGATATTAAAATGATATTACAAAGATATTAAAATAATTTTATTTTTTCAACACCTAACTTTTTTAGGTATTATTATCATATATGCACACCTTGAAAGTGCTTAAAAATCTTTAAGAATCATTTGAGCAAATAAAACATTACTTTTATTTAAAAAAATATTTTAGTCAGGATTATTTTTTTAAACTAATCTCATTGTCAAATTAATTTTAGATTATAGCTATATTGATTATTTTTGTAGTTATTTATATTGATAATTTTTGGGTACCTAAAAAGCGAATTATTATAAAGATACTCCAAAACAAATTCCTATTGAAAAAACATTCCGATGAATATTTATCATTTTTAAAAGTTTTCAACTTATTTATAGCTGTTGAACAATTTTGAAACATTTTAATTAAAAAAAGATAAAAATTTAAAACTTGTATTATGCATAACAACTTATTACCTTTGCAAGGAATTATTATACGCTAAACCAAACCTTAGAATTAAACCAAAATCAATCATAATTAACATGAAAAAATATGTCAAAATGAATAATATTAGTCCCTCAAAATTTATAGCAAACTTTTTGATGTCTATTATCAATAATAAAGAAATTCAAAATAATATCAATCCGTTTAAAAAAAGTTTAACCGGATTTATTAAATAAAAAAAAACAAACCAAGAGAGATTATACGGATTTTCTCACTAATGAATATTTACAATGGAAAAAATTTTACTGGATACAAAATATTAGACTTATTAGGCAAATGAAAACCACTTTTCAAAGAAATACAAAAATTATTTATATTATCCGACACAAGAAAAATCGATTTATAAATTTCATCTTTGACATTTGCCAAAACTTATTATAACGTAAGTTAGATAAATGAATCCAAACAAAATATATCATTGGTTAATTAAAATAGAATTTCTTAAAAAATAATTTAATAATTAATTTGAAATCAATCATTTAAGACAAAAATTATAATATTTTCTTATGTCAAACTCTCGTTATTATAAATTTTTATTAAAAAAACAATCGGCTATCAGTATAAAGAAAAAAATAATTCTCTTTCTTACATTTGCCTTTGTTTTATGGTTTTATTTTCTTTTGCCCGATAACTTATTCAATGCCCCCTATTCTACCGTAATTTTAGATAAAAACGACGAACTCTTGGGGGCAAAAATTGCAAAGGACGGACAATGGAGATTTCCCGTTTCCGATACCGTGCCTTATAAATTCAAACAAAGCTTGATACAATTTGAAGATGCTTGGTTTTACAAACATCCGGGAGTAAATCCCGTATCTTTAATTAAAGCTTTATACACGGATATCAAAGCAGGAAAAATCGTTCGAGGCGGTAGCACCCTGACGATGCAATTGGCAAGAATAGCACGACATCACAAAAAAAGAAATTTGTATCAAAAATTAATGGAAATTCTATGGGCTTTACGTTTGGAAATGCGTTATTCCAAAGACAAAATTTTGAATTTATATGTTTCTCACGCACCTTTCGGTGGAAATGTTGTAGGTTTGGAAGCCGCTGCTTGGCGGTATTACGGCAGAAGCCCCGATAAACTTTCTTGGGGAGAAGCCGCTACACTTGCCGTTTTACCCAATGCTCCGGCTTTAATTTATCCCGGAAAAAATCATAAAATACTCCTTAATAAAAGGAATCGGTTACTGGACAAATTATGGAAAAAAAATATAATTGACTCCATTACTTGTGTACTTGCCCAAGAAGAACCCTTGCCTGGAAAACCCAAACAACTACCACGGAAAGCACCACATTTGTTAGAAAAAATTATCAAAGACGGACACGGCGGACAAAGACTGCAAACAAGCATTGACGGACAACTACAAGAACGAATAAAACAAGTAGCTCGGCGACACCATACTTATCTTTCGGGAAATCATATCAACAATCTGGCAGTATTGGTATTGGATACAAAAACAGGAGAAATATTGAGTTACATAGGAAATATCTATGATAAAAAAGTTCCCAATTATCAAGTGGATATGATACAAGCCAATAGAAGTTCCGGTAGCACACTCAAACCTTTTCTGTATGCTTGGGCGCTCAAAGACGCCGAAATATTACCAAATATGTTACTCCCCGATATCCCGACGCAAATATCCGGCTATCACCCGGAAAATTTCGATAAAACATACAGCGGAGCCGTTCCGGCGGGAATTGCTTTGGCAAAATCTCTCAATATCCCCGCCGTTAAATTGTTGCAAAAATACGGATTGACAAGGTTCTACGAACAACTTCAAAAAACCCCCGTTCAAACCGTAAACAAAACCCCCGATTATTATGGCCTGACCATAATTCTCGGAGGAGCCGAAGTAAAATTATGGGAATTGACAGCCACTTATGCTTCTATGGGGCGGGTTTTACATTATTACAATAACGGAGGAAAATATTCCCCGAAATTATATCACCAACCGATTTATGTCAGTCAAAAAACTAAAATTTCTTTAAATGAAACCGATGATTTATTCGGTGCCGATAATATTTGGTTTGTTTTTGACGCTTTGTCCAAAAAAGACAGACCCGTAGAAGGCGATGATTGGAATATTTATCGTTCCGCCCAACGAATTGCCTGGAAAACCGGCACAAGTTTCGGACATAAAGACGCTTGGTGCATAGGAGTAAATCCCCAATATACCGTAGGCATTTGGGTAGGAAATGCTACCGGTGAAGGTCGTCCGGGACTAACCGGCACACGAGTAGCCGCTCCTTTAATGTTTGATATTTTTAAACTTTTACCCTCCGCAAAATGGTTTGAAAAACCTTTGGAAAAAATACACCAAGCAAAAATTTGTAAAAAAAGCGGTTATTTGGCAAATCCCGATTGCACCGATACTTCAATAGAAGAAATTCCCGAAAACGGAATACGTTCCAAAACTTGCCCTTATTGTAAAGTTATTCATCTCAACCGTGAAGAAAATTTTCAAGTAAACAGTTCTTGTTACCCCGTAGATCAGATTAAAAATGTTTCACGATTTGTTCTACCGCCCGTTATGGCTTATTACTATAAACAATTTCATCACGAATACAAAAATTTACCTCCTTGGGATATAAATTGCAGAAATGAAAATCAACAAAATATCGCTTTGATTTATCCCAAAAATAATAGCAAAATTTTTTTACCGAAAGATTTTAATCAAGTTCAACAAAAATTGGTTTTACAAGCCGCCCACAGCAACGCACAAGCAACGATTTTTTGGCATCTGGACAATCAATATATCGGACAAACCCAAGGACGACATAAATTGGAAAAATATATCCGACCGGGAAAACACCGCCTGACGCTTATTGATGAGAAGGGGGAAACACTTTCAATTGATTTTGTAGTAGTGAGATAAAAAAATTTCTCTTATTTTTGCCGAAAACAATAGAAAAGGATTTTAATGAAAAAAGCGGCATTTACAACCCTGGGATGTAAACTCAATTTCTCCGAAACCTCGATGATTTCAAAAAAAGTAGCCAACCAAGGTTTTGAAATTACCGGTTTCAAAGAAAAAGCCGATTTGTATGTTATCAATACGTGCACGGTAACGGAAAATGCCGATAAAAAATTTAAACAATACGTCAAACAAGCACTCAAACACAATCCCGATGCAATGGTGATTGCCATCGGTTGTTATGCACAACTCAAACCCGAAGAATTGGCGGATGTAGAAGGAGTGGATATGGTATTGGGAATTGAAGAAAAATTTCGTTTGCCACAATATATAGATAAACTTACAAAGAAAAACAAAGCGGAAATTCATTCTTGCGAAGTGGAAAGTTCCGAAGCTTTCTTTTCGGCTTATTCATCCGGCGACAGAACCCGTTCTTTTTTGAAAATTCAAGACGGTTGCGACTATCCTTGCACCTATTGCACCATTCCGTTGGCACGCGGAAAAGGACGAAACGGAACCGTTGAACAAGTGGTGGCAAATGCCAAAGAAATCGCAAGCAAAGGCATCAAAGAAATCGTGATAACGGGAGTAAACATCGGAACTTTTACGGATAAAAGCAACGGAAAAACCAGAAAATTTATCGATTTAATCCGAGCATTAGACCAAGTGGAAGGTATTGAACGCTACCGTATTTCCTCTATAGAACCCAATTTACTTACGGATGAAATTATTGAATTTGTTGCACAATCCGAACGATTTGTTCCGCATTTTCATATTCCCTTGCAAAGCGGCAGCAACGAATTATTAAAAAAGATGAAACGCAGATATTTGCGTGAACTCTACACCCAAAGAGTTGAAAAAATCCGTCAATTGATGCCCGATGCTTCCATCGGAGTGGATGTAATTGTAGGATTTCCCGGAGAAACCGAAGAAAGATTTTTGGAAACTTATCATTATTTGAACGAATTGGATATTTCCTACCTGCACGTTTTTACCTACTCCGAACGAGCCAATACCGAAGCCATAAAAATGGAAGGAAG
>JALSPZ010000204.1 GCA_026985675.1 Flavobacteriales bacterium | reverse complement strand
AGTATTTTAAATAAATATCATTTTCCTTTATATCCATTTATTATGTGGGTGATGTTTATTACGGGTGGAATTATTGTATTGATTTCTCCTTTACTCAACAAAGCAATGAAGGGGATTCATTAAAAAAATATAACATTATAAAAATATAAATATGAATAAAAAAGAAGAATTAGGATTTGTAGGATTATTAGAATCATTTCCACGTCCGTTTTGGATTGCAAGTGCAATGGAATTGTTTGAACGTTGGGCTTGGTATGGTTTGTTTGCCGTATTGGCTTTGTATTTAACAGGTTCAACCGACGAAGGAGCATTGGGTTTCTCACATATCGAAAAAGGAGAAATAATGTCTTATGTTACATTTATTCTCTATCTGTTGCCAATCATTACAGGTGCAATTGCTGATAAAATAGGTTATAAAGCATCGCTGATTATTGCTTATACCATATTAGGAACAGGGTACTATTTTATGGGTACAGTAACATCATATTCAGCAGTATTTTTGGTTTTCTTGTGGGTAGCAGTCGGTGCAGCAATGTTTAAACCCGTAGCATCAGCCATTGTTACTAAATCAACAGATGCACGAAACTCATCATTTGGCTTTGGTGTTTTTTATATGATGGTAAATATTGGCGGATTTTTTGGACCTTTATTTTCAGCTAAATTAAGAGATACCTATGGTTGGAAAATAGTATTTATTATGGCAGCTACCTCGATTACAATTAATATGTTGTTAGTGCTTTTTGTTTTTAAAGAACCAAATAGAGAGAAGAATAAAGATTCACTCGGCGATACAATTATAAAATCACTAAAAAATATTGTTGAAGCTCTATCTGATATGAAATTAACCCTGTTATTGTTGATTATGATTGGTTTTTGGTTAATGTTCAACCAACTTTTTTATACACTTCCCACTTTCATTGAAGATTGGGTAAACACAAAGCCCTTGGGAGTTTGGATGGATAATGCTTGGTATATTCCACATTGGTTTGCCAATTTCTTTAAAAATAAAGAAGGAGGTGTAAATCCTGAAATGATAGTAAATTTAGATGCCTTTTTTATTGTTGTTTTTCAAATGATTATTTCAACAATTATATTAAAATGGAAAGCAATCAGTGCAATGATGACTGGTATTATGATTGCCATTATAGGAATAGCTTTATCTTTCTATACAAATAATGTTTTCTATACTATATTTGGAATCTTTATTTTTGCTATTGGAGAAATGACTTCAAATCCAAAATTTTCCGATTATGTCGCCAAAATTTCCCCAAAAGGGAAAGAAGCACTTTATATGGGTACTTATTTTTTGCCTATTGCTTTTGCTAATCTGTTAACAAAATGGATTACCGGTGATTTATATGAAAAATATGCCGATAAAGTGAGTCTATTGGGGAGAGAATTATCATCAAAAGGTATAGAATTTACAAAAGTAGGTACGCAATTAACAAAAGAACAATTTATCGAAAAAGTTAAAGCCATTAAAGGATTGAATTTTGATGATGTTCAAAAATTTATTCCTTCCGGAGAAAAGATTGATAATTGGAAACCTATTGTCAAAAGTATAAAAGACTTTGCTAAAAGCAATAAAATTGAGAATATTTCTCTATCTGGTGAATATTCAAAAAATGATTTATTGATTTATGCATCTGAAAAAATGAATATGACTACCGACCAATTAACACAGTATTTATGGGATCAATATCACCCTAGTACTATTTGGTATATCATTGCAGGTATTGGACTTATAACTATTGTTGGACTAGTGGTTTATGACAGAGTTATAGCTTCAAAAGCAAAAAAAGAAGCTTTACAATAAATTATCATCATATTTTTTAAACAACCTTAAATTTTTTATTTAAGGTTGTTTTTTATATTTTTACATCATAAAATTATAAGACAATGAAAAAGAAAATATCTCTGTTTTTAATCGTTTTTCTGGCGACCGTTAGCGCTATGTTTATCTACAATTCTTATAAATTGGTTAAGGAAAAAAACAAAATCAAAAAAGAACTGAAAGAAACAAACGAAATGTATGATGCGAATATTCAATACAACATAAAATTGGAAGATTCCATTGCCAATTTTCAAAATCTAGTACAAAAACTACTGGCAAAAGATAAGTTTTCACTCAACGGAAATCCGAAAGCCCAAAATTATTTACAAGCTATTAATCCTGATAAAAATTGGAACAAATACATTACCGATAAATTAATGGCTACTAACCAAAAACAACAAGGCGACAATAAATTGATACCTTTTGCGGGTATGGCGGGTGCGATGCAAATAGACCGTGTAAAAGTGTTGAATAATCGTTGGATAATTGCACATTTTACCGATGGTACTTATGAAGGCGAAATGCT
>JALSPZ010000203.1 GCA_026985675.1 Flavobacteriales bacterium | reverse complement strand
GGTATTGTTTTGGGTTTGTTAGTTATTCAAATTATATATGGCGGATTGACAGCGGGTTTAAAAGCGGGATATGTTTTTCCGACTTATCCCAAAATGGGAACCAAATGGTTTCCCGATATTGCATCGAAGATGTATGTTTCCGAAGGAATTTCAAGTTTTGTTAATTTTCCTGCCAGCGTTCAATTTATTCATCGTTGGTTGGGGTTTGTCATTCTTTTGGTAGTTTGGTTGATGCTAATGAAAATTAAAAAAAAATTGTCTGATAAATTATTGATGAATATGTTATGGATAATAGGTTTTCTTATCACTTTACAATATACTTTTGGTGTTTTGGTCATTTTATTTAAAGTTCCGATATCCTTGGCAGTAACACATCAAGTAACGGCTTTTGTATTGTTTATCAGTTTATTGTTTGTTTATTTTCTTTCCAAAAAAAGAAAAAGCCGCTTTTTGTAGCGGCTCTTTAAAATTATTTATCAAATCCTTTTCGTTTCATCAGTGCATCAATTTTGGGCGCTCTACCCATAAATTCTTTATATAATTCCATTGGGTCTTTACTTCCTCCCGAACTGATCATCTTTTTGTATTTTTTTGCCAATTCGGGATTGAATACATTACCCGAATTTTTGAAAGCAGCAAAAGTATCGGCATCCAAGACTTCCGACCAAAGATAACTATAATAGCCGGCAGCATATCCACCCCCGAAAATATGAGCGTAATAAGTACTTCTGTATCGTGGGATGATTTCCGGAATGAGATTTATTTTTTTCATTGATTGTTTTTCAAATTTCAAAACATCAACCGGAAGTGTATCTTTTTTGGTATGATAATCCATATCCAAATATGCGGCAGCCATATATTCAACGGTTCTAAATCCTTCGTTGAAAGCATTGGCTTTGTTCATTTTATCTATCATTTCAGCGGGTATGACTTTTCCGGTTTTATAATGTTTGGCATATAATTTCAACATTTCGGGATCACTCATCCAATTTTCCATAACTTGCGAAGGAAACTCCACAAAATCTCGTGGCACATTGGTGCCGGATAGGGAAGGATAGGTTACATTGGATAATAATCCGTGCAATCCGTGTCCAAATTCGTGAAATAGGGTTTGTGCTTGCGTAAAACTCAATAGAGAAGGAGTATCTTTTGTAGGAGCCGGAAAATTGAAATTGTTGGTTACAATAGGCGTAACAAACTTTCCATCCATATTGCTTTGCATACGGATTTCGTTCATCCAAGCACCACCTTTTTTACTGGGACGTGCAAAAAAGTCCATATATATCACTCCAATATGTTTCCCTGTGGAATCGGTTACTTCAAATACTTGTTGGTCTTTGTGCCAAGTAGGAATATTTTTTAATTCTTTGAAACTCAATCCGAAAAGTTTGTTAGCTAATTTAAAAGCTCCGTCTCGTACGGCATTTACTTCAAAATAAGGTTTGGTTTGATTTTCGTCGAAACTGTATTTTTGTTCTCTGACTTTTCTTACGTAATAACGCCAATCGCTGGCACGAAATTTTTCTTTGATGCCTTCTTTTTTCATTAATTGAGCAAACAAGTCCCTATCGTTTTTGGCGGTTTGCAGTGCTTTGGGCCATATTTTGTTCATCAAATCATATACATTTTCGGGGGTTTTGGCCATATTATCTTTGAGAATATATTGAGCAAAATTATCATACCCTAATAAATGCGCTTTTTCGGCACGCAATTGCACCATTTTTTGTATGACCTTTTTATTGTCGTGTGCATTGTTATTGTTACCACGATTGGCATATCCTTGGAAAATTTTTTCTCTTAATTCTCTATTGGGAGAATAATCCAAAAAAGGATAAAAACTCGGGCGTTGCAGTGTAAAAGACCAACCGGTTTTGTGTCCGCGTTTTTGAGCTTCTTCTCGGGCGGCTTGCTTGATATTTTCCGGCATATCGCCCAAGTCTTTTTCATTGGTAACATAAAGGTCAAAGTCATTGGTTTCTGCCAGTAGATTGTCGTTGAATTGTTGTTGTAATGCCGCCAATTCTTTATTGATTGCTTTGACCCGTTTTTGTTTTTCTTCGGGCAGGGCTATACCCGAACGAACAAACATTTTATATTTTTCTTCCAATAATTTTTTTTGTTCGTCGGTCAAGTTTAGTTGGTCTTTTTGTTGATAAACTTCATTTACCCGTTTAAATAGTTTGGGATTCATAGAAATATTATCATAATGTGCTGCCAATTCGGGTGCTATTTTTTTGGCGGTTTCTTTGATGGTATCATTGGTATTGGCAGCTTCCAAGGCATAAAAAACATTACTGATTTTTCTAAGAGTTGCTCCACTTTTTTCCAGTGCTTCTACGGTGTTTTTAAAGCTTGGTTTTTCCGAATTGTTGATGATTTTTTGGATTTCTTGATTATGTTCTTTAATAGCAAATTCAAATGCGGGCAAATAATCTTTATTTTTTATTTTGTCAAAGGGAGGAGTGCCAAATGGAGTATTCCATTCTTGTAATAACGGGTTTTCGGCAGTGGTTGTTTCGGTTTTCATAGATTGTTCCGTTTTGTTTTTTTCCTGGCAGGATGAGAGAGTTATTCCTATAATTAATATTAAGATTTTTAATTTCATTTAAGTAAATTTTGTTACAGTCAAAAATAAAAAAAAAAGGTTTTGTTATTTAAAAAATTAAATTTTATTTAACAAGAATAGTGTTTTATTAATCTTGTATAAAGTTAGTAATTTAAAAAAATAGAGAACCGATTATAATATTTTGAAATTTGTTTTTTTGATCGTTTTCTCCAAGTTGAAGGTATTTTTTTATAAAATCCGAAGTGTGCTTTAATTACAGCCAAAGTATGCCGGGGTTTTCCTTTCAGAAAAAAGACCATACCGGCTAATCCGTCTAGGAGGAGGCGTGTAACAATTACAGGAAAAATATAAATTGTAGGTAGATTTTTTAATAAAGTGAGTAAATTATTGCGAAAATTAAGATAAGTTTTAAAAGAACTTTGTTTGTTTAAACTTGCTCCTCCCAGATGAAAAACGGTAGAGGAGGGAATATATTTGATTTTATATCCTTTGTTTTTTATTCGCCAGCAAAGATCTATTTCTTCTTGGTGAGCAAAATAAGTATCGTCAAAACCATTGAATTGTTCAAAAATATCTTTACGGATAACAAAACAAGCTCCGGAGGCCCAAAAAATTTCTTTTTCTTGTTCATATTGTCCTTTATCTTCGTCGGTTTTAAATAATATACGTCCATCGCAGTAGGGATAACCGAAAAAATCCAAAAATCCTCCGGCTGCTCCTGCATATTCAAACTTTTTTTTGTTTTTATAATCTTTTATTTTGGGTTGAACAACAGCGGTTTGCGGATGTTTATTCAGGTGATTTATCAAAGGGGGTAACCAATTTTTTGTTACTTCAACATCCGAATTGAGTAAAACGTAATTTTCGGCATCAATAGATTGTAAACCTTTATTGTATCCGCCGGCAAAACCGTAGTTTTTATCCAATTGAATGTGTTTGATGCTTGGAAAATTATTTTTTAAAAAATCAACGGAGTTGTCGGTAGAAGCATTATCGATTATCCATATATCCGCATCAGTTGTATGGGTTATTACCGATGGGAGAAATTCTTTCAATAGTTCTTTTCCGTTCCAATTTAGTATGACAACAGCGGTTTTACTCATCTTTTTCGGGGATATCTTTTAAAAATTGGTATTTGTTTTGGTCAAAATCAATTTTACAAATATAGTGTTTCTTTCCGTTGGATAATACCAAATAGGGCGCTTTGAGCAGCCAATTGTATCGATTGGCTTGGTCAAAAGTTTTTTGGTCAATGGGAATATCTGGGGCTTTACATTCAATAAGGATTTGCGGATGTGTATTTCGATTAAAAACCACAATATCGAAGCGTCTTCGAAGTCCGTTGATGTTTAATTGTTTTTCGACGGCAATCAATGCAGGAGAATATTTTTTGGTATATATAATATAATGTATCAAATTTTGACGAACCCATTCTTCGGGGGTTAATAAAACATATTTCTTACGAATAATATCAAAAATATATGTTTTATTTTCTTTATTTTTGTATCGAAAATTGTATTTATTAAAATCCAAATGCATAATACAAAGATATGAAAATGAATTATGAATTGTGAATTGTGAATTTGGTTAATTGTTAATGGTTAGACGTATAGACAAGGCATAACCTTGAGACAAGGCATGCCTTGTCTATACTGTATGAAATATGGATGAAATGATAGATGGAAAATGAAATATAGCTGCGATTTGTCCTGCGTGAGTGGGTGGAGCGGTAGCTCCCGCACTTGAAAATGCTACAAAAATACAAGAAACAAAGCGACCGCAGGAAGCTCTTGGATATTGAATATTTTTGTGCATTTTTCAAGGCGGGACTATGAGCAGAAAACACGACCCGAGGATTTGGGCGGTTGGTGTAGGAAGGGGCACGCCCATAAGAAAAATAAAAAGAACAAAAATAAAATTCTTTTGGAATGAAAGAGGCAAACAAAATTATAAATGATATTAAAAAAGGCGATATTAAACCGGTATATTTTCTTACGGGCGAAATTCCTTTTTTTATCGATAGAATAACCGATTTTATAGAAAATGAATTTTTGCCGGAGGATGCAAAATCTTTTGATCAGATGATTTTTTACGGTCTGGATGCCAAAATGGAAGATATAGTTATGCAAGCCGGACGTTTTCCTATGATGGGAGAAAAATTGGTAATTTTGGTCAAAGAAGCTCAACATTTGTTTAAAAAACAATCGGATTATGAAGTATTGGAGGAATATTTACAAAATCCTTCGGCTCAAACTTTGTTGGTTTTTAGTTATAAGCACAAAAAACCCGATGGACGTAAGAAAGTTTTTAAATTGATCAAGGAGAAAGGCGTTTGGTTTGAAGCCAAGCGTATGTATGATTCGGATATTTTGCAATGGATTCAAGAAACTGTTGCTGAAATGGGTTTTGTTATTGATATTAAATCGTCGCAAATGTTATTGGAATTTCTGGGTGCCGATTTGTCGAAAATATATAATGAGCTGAAAAAATTGGAAATATTATTGGAAAAAGGGGTTTCAATCACCCCCGAAATTATAGAAAAAAACATTGGAATCAGTAAAGATTATAATAGTTTTGAATTGAAATCCGCCATTGCACAAGGGAATTATATAAAAGCTCAAAAAATTATAAATTATTTTTCGGCTAATCCCAAAGAGCATCCTTTGCCTGCCGTTATTCCGGTATTATATAAATTTTTTAAAGATTTGTTTGTTTACCATACATTGGTGGATAAGACCAAATACTCGGTTGCCAAGAGTTTGGGAGTTAATCCGTATTTTGTAGGGGAATATGAAACCGGAGCGAGATATTATCCTATGAAGAAAATTACAAAAATAATGGGGTATTTGCAACAAGCGGATGTTAGAAGCAAAGGGGTTGATTCGGGGAGTATGAGTTATAAAGATATAATAAACGAAGTGATTTATAAAATAATGCATTAAATTTTACGTTCTAATGTTAAATAATTTTTGTTTTTAAAAAAAATGTTATACTTTTGTATATTAAATGGGTGAGAAATAGAGCCGGGATGAAATTAAAATATGAAGTTTATTTACCTAAAAGCAAAGAGCAGTTAGAAGATTTTTTACATAGAATTAGTAAGAAAAATCCGGTTAAACATTATATAGTAAGAATTTTTCCGGAATATATTGAAAATGAGGAATTTGTTAAAGTATTAGAACATTATCAATCGCAAATAAAGCAATTCAAAAAAAACAAATCTTTGGTTTTTTGGATAACTGAAGATGAAGAAAACCTTCCGGAGTTTATATCAATAGCTCCTACGGAGGAAGAAGCTTTGGATATTATCGATTTTGAAGAAATAGAACGTGATTTATTGTCTGAAATTTGAGATAGTATTTTAATTTAATATCACACACAAACCCTTAAAAAAATTAGTTAATTATGCGAACAAAAAGTTATTCTGAAAAAGTTAATGAGCGTTGGCTCAAATTGCTCAAAGAAGCAGTCGATGAAGGAGTAAAAATCCAAGTAAACCACCGTTTTAAATATAAAGGGAAAGGTTTGGGAACTTGGTTAGTCGGCGTTAAAAGAAGTAATAAAAAAGAATTGAAAAATAAAGTAAAAGAAATTGGAGTTGATTTTACATTTCACAGTAAAAAACCCAAAGATGTTGCTTTGAAATTTATTCGTGATCTTCGAATGGATCCAAATCCCAGAAAAGGTGGTTATATCACACGTTTCAATATGTATATCTTGCCTAAGCGAGATATCCTTCCTAAGTCCACCCAAAAGGAAATCGAAAAAGTTTGGAAAGAAAAATTTGGTGAGGTTAGACAATGGCGTAAACGTGATGATATTCCTACCCGTATTTCCAAATGGAAAAAATTCAGATACAATAGAAAAGAAAATCCCAAAGCCAAGTGGTTTCAACCCAAATCAAAAATGGGCGAGTTGTATTACTGGGTTTATGCCAGAAAAAACAAACCTTGGTTGATGAAAAAAATATTGGATCAGTTTGATTCTGCTGAGTTACAGGAACTTAAACAGGAAGGATTTATCAAAGACAGTTGGTTGGAGAAAGTAAAATAAATCGTAATTTTGTATTTTCAATACAAAATTATGACCAATCAAATCCTTATTATAAATTTTGAAGAGATTTACCTTAAAGGTAAAAATCAAAATATTTTTATAAAACAACTTGTTAGAAATTTAAAACGCAAATTAAAGTTATACGCTGAATATTTGCAATTTGAAAAATCTCATGGGGGATCCTATTTTATTGAAATAATAAAAGAAGTCCCCTTTGATATTTTAAATGAGATTGTTTATAAAATTAAAAACACGCCGGGTATTACCGGTTTTTATATTGCCGATGTTTCCGGCATTACAATGAGTGAAATCATTGATACTGCCATTAAACATGTCTCAAAATATCAAAATGATTTTAATTCTTTTGCAGTAGTTCCCAAAAGAATAAATAAGTCTGTCAATTATAGTTCTCTGGATATTGGAATTGAAGTAGGCAGCGCAATCAGTAAGACTTTTGATAAACAAGTTGATTTAACTTCTCCCGATTTTAAATTGTATATCAAAGTACGGGGAAAATACGCTATTATTTATAGCAAAATAATTCCTGGAATCGGAGGTTTGCCGGTTGGAACTTCCGGAAAAGCAATTGCTATGCTTTCGGGAGGTATAGATTCACCGGTTTCTACTTTTATGGCAATGAATAGAGGTTTGCATATAACAGCAGCTCATTTTCATTCGGTTCCCAAAACTTCACCTCAATCTATTGAAAAGGTTAAAGCTTTAGTCAAAAAACTAACTGATTTCCAAGGAGAAATAAAATTATATTTAATACCCGTTTTAAAAATTCAGCAAGTAATAGCACAACAAACTGATTCCAGATTGAGATTGATTTTGCTTAGAAGGATTATGTTAAAAATCGGCGAACGTATTGCCGCCGACCAAAAAGCCAAAACGCTTATTACAGGAGACTCTTTAGGACAAGTTGCTTCTCAAACCTTGGAAAATATGAGAGCTACCGAAGATGGAGTTAAACTTCCGGTTTTGCGTCCGCTTATAGCTTTGGATAAAAAGTTTATCATAGCAAAAGCAAGACAAATAGGAACTTATGATATTTCCATTTTACCACATGATGATGCTTGTAGTATGTTTACGCCCAAATCTCCCGAAACAAAAGCTGATCTAAAATATACCAATGAACAATATGCACGTTTGGATGAACAACAACTTATTGAAGATGCATTACAAGAAATGGAAACTTTGATTATTTCTTAAATTTATTTTTATGATAACCTCTCAAATATTACTTGAAATATCACAAAAATACGGAACACCAGTCTATATATATGATGCAAGTAAAATACGCGAGCAGTATTATAAATTTCAAAATGTTTTCAGTAGCTTTTCGCATGAAATTCATTACGCGATGAAAGCCAATGAGAATATTTATTTATTGGATTTACTAAAAAAATTAGGGGCAAAAATTGATGCTGTTTCCACAGAAGAAATCCAAAGGGCTTTGCAAGTTGGATTTTTATCGAAGGATATCACATATACACCCAGTTTTCCTTCTACTAATGAATTGGATTTTGCTATGGAAAATAATATTAAAATTCATATTGGCGAAATTTATGCACTGGAATATATTATGAAAAATTATCCGGGTATTTCGTTGGGATTGAGAATAAATCCTGCAAACTCCATTGGTGGAAATCAAAAAATTGCTACTGCTCATGCCGATTCCAAATTCGGAATACCTTTGAAAGACTTAAATTATATTCGTGAATTTATACAGGACAAAATAAAAATTGATACCTTACACATTCATACGGGGTCAGATGTGAAAAGTTGGTCTGATTTGGCAAATTCTGCCCAAATACTTTTTGAGCAGGTCAAAGATTTTCCCGATTTAAAATACTTGGACTTGGGAAGTGGTTTCAAAGTAAAATATAAACCAGATGATGTTGAAATAGATTTGGAGTCTTATGCAAAATTTATTGAGAATCAACTAAATAAAATCAATAAAAAAATAGTAATACAATTTGAACCTGGAAAATTTTTAGTTAGCGAAGCGGGATATTTATTGGTAAAAGTAAATGGAATTAAACAAGGATATCGCAAAAAATTCGTAGGTGTTAATTCCGGATTTCATCACTTGATACGTCCAATGTATTATGATGCTTATCATGAAATTGTAAACATTTCAAACCCGCAAGATATTGCAGAAACTTATGATATTGTAGGACAATTGTGTGAGGAAGATACTTTTGCATATAATCGTGAAATTTCCAAAATCAAACCGGATGATGTTTTGGCAGTTAAAAATGCCGGTGCCTATGGTTTTTCCATGTCTTCCGAATATAATTTAAGAAACAAACCCAAAGAAATAATGGTGGATGATGGAAAAATTTACGATATTAGTGTAACCTAATTAATATTATGCTCTCCATTTTGTTTTATTGGTTTATAATTTTGCTTTTTACCTTGGGAATTGGTCAAAAGATTTCCAGATTTATTGGAATAAAAGCAAACGAACCGATTTTTGATTTCCTCAACGGCTTGTATTATTATCTGATGATTTCGTGGATTGCTTCTTATTTTACAGGAGTTTATTCAAGTATTTTATTGATCCTTATCATATTGTCGGGGATTTTTTCTGTTGTAAATATTCTTTCAACGCCGGTTAATCCGAGTTTAAAATTATTTATTGATAAAAAAATTTTATTATTCTTTGTTACTTTGGTTTTAATCGTAGCTTTTAATAGTAGTTTGGTTCCGTTTTTACCGGACAATGAATCTTATTATGTACAGACCATCAAGTGGGCTGGTCAATATGGTTTGGTTCCCGGATTGATAAATCTTCATCCTTTTTTGGGGCAATTTTCCGGCTGGCATATCCTACAAGCGGCAATGTTTGGTTATGAAAATAGGTTTTTTAATGATTTAAACGGTTTATTATTTATTTTATTTGTTTTTTTTGTTTTAAAAAAATTACTGTCTTTTTTAAATAGAACCGAAAATAAAACGGATGCATTGATTGGTTTGCAAATTATTATTATTCCTTTTTTGTTTTTATTTGTCAATTCTCCTTCTCCCGATTTACCTGTTTTTATTATAGCGCAATTGATTTTTTATTTATTTGTAAAAAATTATAACCGGATTTCGGATGCTTCGGTTAAGCAAATGATTTTATTATTTTTTTTCGCTTTGATGATAAAACTTACCGCTTTGCCCTTAGTTGTTTTCCCTTTGCTGTTGATTATTAAAAAAGCTTCCAAATCATTGAGTATATTTTTTGCAATTTTTTTATTTTTTACATTAATTTTATGTATTTCTAAGAATTTAATTATATCCGGCTATCTATTTTATCCGTTTTCTTGCTGTTCCGGAATTATCCATTTTTTATGGAAATATCCTCCGGAATTGATGGAGTTTATGAATAATTTGGGACGAAATGAAAGTCAAACTTTACAATTCAATAGGCTTGTTTTATCGGATTTTTTATCTTGGCTTTTAAAAGATAAAATCCATACCGTCTTACATATTTTTTGGGTTTTTCTATTATTTGTTTTTCCTTGGGCATCTAGTAAATTTAAAATTAACAAATCGTTGATTATCATTTATATAACCGCATTGTTTTATTTTTTGACTCTATTGTTTATTCAGCCCAATTTCAGATTTTTTTTCTATTTCATTCCATTTTTATTTATTGGTGTAAGCTATTCCTTATTCTCAAAATTTCGATTTCAATACTTACTATTTTTTTCTTTGTTGTTAATTATTCCGTTAAATGTTTATATGATAAAAACCGGGAATCAAATTGATTGGGATACAATTTTTATAAGGAATCGGGTTTCCGGATATGATAAAAATTTTAAGCAAGGTAAAATTGAAAATTTACTTTATTATTATCCGGAAAATAAAGCATTATTTTGGGAAACCGGAAATGCTCCTTTGCCGGCTGTTAATAAAAATCAATTGGAATATTTTATGAAATACAAAAACTATTATCCCCAAAAGATAAAAAAAGATTTAAAGTCCGGATTTTATTCCAAAAAAATAGAATAACGGAATAGTTTTTGTATGTAACAAATAAAACATACTACTATGAAAAACATTTTGTATCTTTTGTTAAGTTTCTTTATCTTGTTTTCGCTTGGTTGTTCTTCAACAAAAATTGATTACGACAAAAATGTGGATTTTAGACAATATAAAACTTTTGCTTTTTTTAAAAAAGGTATTGATAATTTAAATGCACCGGTTTCCAAGAAAAAATTTATAATGAAAGCCATTTCGGAAGAGCTGTCATCCAAAGGTTTTACCAAGTCGTCTCATCCGGATTTTATTGTTAATGTTTTTACAGATTTACATAAACGCATCGATGTTTATCCGGGTTATTTTCCTTATCACAGAAGAGTTTATAAATCTATCGAAGGTAATTTTTATATGGATATTGTTGATGTAAATACTAAAAAAGTAGTATGGACAGGCAAAACATATTTGGATCTTTCCGGTAATGATTACAAGGCTTTTCAAAGAGCTATTAAAAAATTATTAGCTAAATTTCCACCCCTAAAATCTAACTAAAATTATATAACATTCGTAAGAATTTTTTATTTATCGCTTTATTTGTTTTTTCTTTCAGTGTACGGGCGCAAGAAAACAATTCGCAAAAATCTTTATTTGAAAAGAAAAACGAAATCAAAATTGATGCGGTAAAACTCTTAACTTTTCCTTCTTTGGATATTGAACACGAAAGAATATACAATCAATGGATGTCAATAGGAGGAATTATGAGTATAGGTAATGGGGAGATACAAACTTCCCCCGATTTAATACCGAAGCTTTTTGGAGAGGTTATTTTACTAAAACGGAATAATACGGAAGTAAAGGTTTTTTTGGACAAGCATTTTTAACTTTTAGAACGGGAGATTATAAAGATTGGGATAACAATCAATATAATAATCCCGTTGTAATACGGAATTATTCGGGAGCCGGTGCCGGTTTTGCGATAGGTTATAAATGGACCAATAAAGCTGGATTTGTTATTCAGCTGGATTGGGGACTTATTCGGCTCTTAATTGTCAATGCGGATTATATAGATGAATTACAACCCAAATTCGGAATAAAAACCGGCTGGCATTTTTAAATTAAAGTTTAGTATTTTTGCAAGAAAATTTTTGTGTCGCAAAAAGTTTCTTTCCAAACGATAAACCGGTTGGCAATACCTTCAATTTTAGCAGGTATTATTGAGCCGGTTATTTCCATTAGTGATACGGCTATTATCGGGCATATAAAAGAATTTCCAACCGAAAGTCTTGCAGCAGTCGGTTTGGTAGGTTCATTTATGTCGGCACTTTTTTGGATTTTGGGACAAACCAAAAATGCAATTTCTACAATAATTTCACAAAAACTCGGACAAAACAGATTAAAATCCGTAGTAAGTTTAGTTCCCCAAGTATTGGGCTTTAATCTGTTTTTGGGTATTTTTTTGGTAATATTAACCTATATTTTTGCAGAAGAAATTTTTAGATTTTATAGCGCAAAGAATCTAATACTAAAATTAAGCATCGATTATTACAGGATTAGAGCCTTCGGTCTGATATTTACTTTAATAACTTTTACTCTTTTTGGTATTTTTAGAGGATTACAAAATACTTGGTGGGCAATGTTGATAAGCATTACCGGCGGATTGCTTAATATTTTATTGGACTTTATTTTTGTTTACGGTATAGCCGGAATTATTCAACCGATGAACATCCAAGGAGCCGCTTGGGCAAGTTTAACGGCTCAATTTGTTATGATGCTTTTGGCAATTTATGTTTTTCTAAAAAAAACTCCTTTTAAATTACATTGGAATAAACAATTTCATCCGGAGATTAAGCGTTTTTTGGTTTTAACTTATAATTTGATTATTAGGACAATTGCGTTGAATTTTGCAATTTTTCTATCCAACAAATTAGCCACTTCTTATGGAAAAGAATACATAGCCGCTCACGTAATTGCTATGAATATTTGGTTATTTACGGCTTTCTTTATCGATGGATATGCCGATGCGGGAAATTCATTGGCAGGAAAATTAATCGGAGCAAAAGACTATAAAAATTTAAAAATTCTTTCAAAAAAATTAACCAAATACGGAATAAGAGTAGCTTTGATTTTAGCTTTGATTTTTATAGCTTTATACCCGTTTGTAGGCAAGCTTTTTACCAAAGATATAGTGGTATTGATTAAATTTCAACAAATTTTTTGGTTGATTATTCTCATCTTGTTTTCCGAAAGCATAGCATTCATTTTTGATGGAATGTTCAAAGGGTTGGGCTGGGTTGAATATTTGCGAAATATGCAATTGATCACAACATTTTTGGTATTTATCCCAGTTTTATATTTAATGGATTATCTGGATTTAAAACTCATTGGAATTTGGATAACCTATAACATTTGGATGTTATCAAGAGCAGGTTCTCTCTGGATTAAATTTAATAGAACTTTAAAAAATTATATTAAGTCAAACAAAAAATTAAAATCTATTGCAGAATAAAAAAAAACTTACTATCTTTGCACACTCAAATATAGGAACGAAAAATTTTAAACTAATGAAAAAAGGAATCCACCCTGAAAATTATAGACTGGTAGCATTCAAAGATATGTCTAACGGAGATATATTTATTACCCGTTCAACAGCAGAAGCCAAAGAAAACATTGAAATAGATGGTGTTGAATATCCCTTGGTAAAAGTGGAAATTTCTCGTACATCGCATCCGTTTTATACCGGTAAGGTTAAATTGGTAGATACTGCTGGACGAATTGACAAATTCAAAAGAAAATATTCCAAATTCAAAAAATAGTTTTTGTTTTCATAATATGTATTTGAAGCACTCGATGATTAGTTGAGTGCTTTTTTATTTCATAAATGTTAAATATTACTTAGAATTTTGTTATTTTCGCAGTGTAAATTTTTAAATTATGAGTGAAAAGGAAACAACACAATCTTCTGTCTCTAAGAAAGAAGTAATTCATTTTAACCCTTCCGAATTAAAAAAACATGAAAAATTAGGAGAGCTGGCGGCTACGGCGATCAGTGGTAATGATATCAGTTCATCGGTATTATACGTTTCTGCTTTAGCGATTGCTTTTGCCGGACAATATGCTTGGATAACACTGTTGATTGTAGCTATGGTTTTATTTTTCTTTAGAAAGATTTATGGAGAAGTAGTAGGGGCATTACCGTTGAACGGTGGAGCTTATAACGCTTTGTTAAATACTACGAGCAAAAGAATGTCATCAATAGCAGCTACTTTAACCTTGCTTTCTTATATGGCAACAGCGGTGATTTCTGCCAATGAAGCCATTCATTATCTTTTTCATTTGTTTCATATAACGGATAATAGATTTATTTTAGCCGGAACTATTGGTTTGTTAGCTGTTTTTGCCGGGTTGGCTATTATGGGGATTAAAGAATCTGCAAAAGTTGCAATTGCTATATTTCTTTTTCATTTGACGGTAATGTCAGCATTAATTATTGCATTAGCTATCTATGTAGCCCAACACGGTTTTGATACTTTTATTGAGAATTGGCATCGTCCCGTAAAGGAAGGAAGTGTTTGGATGGCAATATTTTTTGGTTTTGCCGCATCAATGTTGGGTATTTCGGGTTTTGAAAGTTCAGCAAATTTTGTAGAAGAACAAAAACCAGGGGTTTTTCCTAAAACTTTACGTAATATGTGGGTAGTGGTTAGTATTCTTAACCCTTTAATGGCTTTTCTTGCTTTGGCAGCATTGCCCATTGATGAAGTAGATAAAAATACTTTACTTATTCAATTAGGAGAAACATCCGTAGGGGAATGGCTGGCATTGTTTATTTCAATAGATGCATTTCTAGTATTGTCGGGAGCTGTCCTAACGAGCTATATCGGTGTTACGGGTTTATTGGAACGTATGACACTCGACCGTATTATGCCCAACTTCTTTTTACGAAAAAACAAAAGGGGGGCATCTTATCGAATTATTATTTTCTTTTTCTTATTAAGCGTTTCTGTTCTGTTGATTACCAAAGGTAAAGTTACCACGCTTGCGGGTGTATATACCATTTCTTTCTTATCGGTTATGTTGTTGTTTGTGATTGGGAATATTTTATTAAAAGTCAAAAGAAAACATTTGCCTCGTCCCGAACGAGCCCCTTGGCTTGGAATTTTTATAGCTTTTAGTGCGGTATCTGTTGCTTTGATAGGAAATATTATTATGAAACCCGAAGACCCTGATGATCCGTATAATTGGCAAGTGTTTATTTATTATTTTATTCCGGCTTTGATTTTTATTATGATTATGCTCAATCGTACGGCATTGCTCAAACTTTTGTTGAATATTGTTCAATATATTTTTGAACCCATTCGTAGATTTTTCCTAAGATTGCATAAAGGAATTGATAGTTTGATTGATGAAATAAATTCACAAGAATTTGTCTTTTTTACTAAAGGTAAAAGTATTGCCAATATGAATAAAGCAATGCTTTATATTAGAGATAATGAGCATACCAAACGTGTAAAAATTGTTAAAGTATTGAAACCGGGAGAAAAACCTTCGGAAGAGTTGATAAGAAATATTAAAATTTTAGATGAAGAATATCCCGAAATCGATATCGAGTTTGTGCCTATAGAAGGTGAATTCGGTCCCGAATTAATACGGGAACTATCAAAAAAATGGAATATCCCAATCAATTTTATGTTTATAGGTTCTCCTGATGAGAAATTCCCTTATCGTTTAGAAGAATTGGGAGGCGTTCGATTAATTATGTAAATATTGACTTCGTTGTTTGAATGTTGTATATTTGCATCAAACTTTAAACAAAAAAATTTATGTCAGTAATTGGAATTTCAAAATTTGAGGCTTTTTTTAGAAAAGCAGGAAGCATGGACATTGATAAATCAGATGTCAAAAGAATCTATGATTTTACGAATGAAGCTATTTATAGACTATTAGTAGTAGGAATGAAAAATGCTTCATTAAATGGAAGAGATGTATTGTGGTATACAGACCTTCCCATTACAGAAGGATTAGAGAAACAAATTCAAGAGTTCAGGGATTTGAATGAAGAATTGGATTTAGCAGGAATTTTAGAAGCAATTACAAATTATCCTCCTTTAAAATATGAAATTGGTGAAGATGTTGAACAAGAACTTCCCAATATCGCAGGAGGTATTTTGATTGCCCTGATTAAAACTTTCAAGACTATTGAACCTAAACTCAAAAATCCTCAAACTTCTCATTGGGAAAGAGCAAAGGCTATTTTTGAAACTTTACTTTAAAAAGTATAATATCAAATATGCACTGAAATTAAATAACAAAAGTCAAAGCATTGTCATTGCTTTGACTTTTTTAAACTTGAATATTTATGGGAAAATTAGATAATGGGCTATATGCCAAAATTAAAACCAATAAAGGAGATATCGTAGCAAAATTAGCATATGATAAAACCCCCGGAACAGTAGCAAACTTTGTAGCATTGGCAGAGGGAAATCATCCTGATGTCACCGATGCTTACAAAGGAAAAAAATATTATGATGGAATTACTTTTCATCGTGTGATTGACAATTTTATGATTCAAGGAGGTGATCCTACGGGAACAGGAGCGGGTGGACCCGGTTATAAATTTGATGATGAAATCCATCCCGATTTAAAACATGATTCGGCAGGGGTTTTATCAATGGCAAATGCAGGACCCGGAACCAATGGAAGTCAATTTTTTATCACTCACGAAGCAACTCCTTGGTTAGATGGGAAACATACGGTTTTCGGAAAGGTTATTGAAGGTCAAGATGTAGTAAACAATATTAAACAAGGAGATAAAATTGAATCCGTGGAAATTATCAGAGTGGGAGAGGAAGCCGAAAAATTTGATGCTCCTGAAGAGTTTAAAAAATTTAATGCCGCTAAAGAAGAAAGAATAAAAAAAGCTAAAGCGGAAGCTGAAGCAAAAATGAAAAAATTAACCGAAGGATTTGAAAAAACGAAGTCGGGTTTATATTACAAAATTACTCATAAATCCGGTAGTGGAATAAAACCTGTCAAAGGAAAAAATGTAGCGGTTCATTATATCGGAAAATTAGAAGACGGAACAGTCTTTGATAATTCCTATGGTCGAGGAGAACCTATTGAATTTCCGATTGGGGTAGGTTATGTAATCCCCGGCTGGGATGAAGGTATTCGATTATTGGAAGAAGGAGACAAAGCAACATTCGTTATACCGTCTTACTTGGCTTATGGAGAATCAGGTGCCGGAGGTGTTATACCTCCCAATGCAAATTTGGTTTTTGATGTGGAATTGGTTAAAGCCGAACAATAAACACAATATTATCCCTTTATTAAAACCGCAGGATTTTCCCTGCGGTTTTTTTTATTGTCAAAAATCTTCAAGGAATAGTTTAACCAATAAATAAAAAAATACATTTGGGTTTAAAGTGAGTTTTTAGTAGAATACCTATTGTTTTAGTTTTTTATCTAACTTTCCTCAAGTAATAAAAGTTTAGTAATTTTATCAATAAATTTATTCAATAAAAATTGTATATTTCGGACAAAAAAAATTAAAAAATCGTGGAAACTTTTCATATTATAAATTCTGATTTTTTGGATTTAAAAAAGCTTTGGGAAATATATTCCGAAAACAAAAAGTTAAAATTGTCCGACGAAAGCAAACTTAAAATAATAAAAGCCCGCAAATATCTGGATGGAAAACTTAAAAGAACCGAAGGTCCTTTATATGGAATAAATACCGGTTTTGGAGCTTTGCATAATATCAAAATTGATGATAAACAAATCAATGAATTACAAGAAAATTTGGTTAAAAGTCATGCTTGCGGTATTGGCGATGAAGTCCCCGTCGATATAGTTAAACTAATGTTATTATTAAAAATTTTGTCTCTTTCTAAAGGACATTCGGGCGTACAACTGGAAACAGTCGAATTGTTGATAAATTTTTATAATCAAGAAGTTTATCCTATTGTTTACAAGCAAGGTTCCTTAGGGGCTTCGGGAGACTTGGTTCCTTTGGCTCATCTGTCTTTACCCTTAATAGGTGAAGGAAAAGTTAGATATCGGGATAAGATTTATTCCGGAGAAGAAATTTTAAAGAAATTGGGTTGGAAAAAAATAAGTTTTCAAGCCAAAGAAGGATTAGCTTTGCTCAATGGTACACAATTCATGTCTGCATATGGAGTGTTTAATTTATTTAGAGCAAAAAAATTACTCTATTTGTCCGATATGATTGCCGCACTTTCATTGGATGTTTTTGATGGGAGAATAGAACCCTTTGACGAACTGGTACAAAACCTTCGTCCTCATGCTGGTCAAATTCATACTGCTAAAATCATAAAAGAAATACTGGAAGGAAGTCAATTGATAGCTCAACCCAAAAAACACGTGCAAGACCCTTATTCTTTTAGATGTATTCCACAAGTACACGGAGCAAGTAAAGATGCCGTAACTTATGTAGAACGTACGATAATCAATGAAATAAATTCGGTTACAGATAATCCTTTGATTTTTCCCGATGAAGACAGGATAATTTCCGGTGGAAATTTTCACGGTCAACCCTTGGCACTTTCATTGGATATGTTATCTATTGCTATGAGTGAGATTGCCAATATTTCTGAAAGAAGAACTTATCAATTAATTTCAGGCAAAAGAGGACTTCCACCATTTTTAATAAATGAACCCGGTCTAAATTCCGGTTTGATGATACCGCAATATGCATCTGCAAGTGCCGTAAGTCAAAATAAACAATTATCAACTCCAGCAAGTGTGGATAGTATCGAATCCAGTAACGGACAAGAAGACCACGTAAGTATGGGAGCAAATGCCGCCACAAAATCTTTTGAAGTACTAGAAAATGTTTACAAAGTATTGGCTATTGAATTGTTAACTGCTGCCCAAGCAATGGATTTTAGAAACAAAAAAACTTCCGAATTGTTGCAAAATATCTTGAAATCTTATCGAGAACAAGTTACTTTCATTGATAAAGATCGTTTTTTATATCCTGATATAGAAGAAAGTATAAAATTTTTAAAAAATATACAAGTTGACGAAACTTTATTGGAATTATAAATAAAAATATCTATATATTTGACAATTAATAAAAAGAAAAATTTTGGAAACAATAGAAAAAAAAATAACACTTACCGATGGTTCAAAACTGATGATTGAAGCATTGGTGCAAGCCGGAGCAGATACTTTTGTAGCTTATCCAATAACTCCTTCCAACTGGATGTATCGTTACGGAAAAGAAAGATTTCCGCAGTTTTATGCAGCCCCTGATGAAATTACTACTTTACAATGGATGGCAGGTATGTCAGCAGCCGGACGTTTGCCGGTAACATCAAGTGCATTTCCCGGAATTGCTTTGATGGTGGAAAGTATCAATATGGCTTTTGCTATGGAACTTCCTATGGTAATCATCGTAACGCAAAGATTGGGACCTTCCACAGGTTCGGCAACAACCGGAGCGCAAGGAGATTTGTCTTTATTAAAAGGAATTATTTCCGGAGGATATCCTGTGCCGGTCTTTTCTCCTTCGAGTTTTGAAGATATGTGGGAACTTTCCGAAAAAGCCGTTAAAACCGCTATCAATTTTAGAACACCTGTTTTCTTATTGACTTCAAAAGAAATGGTAATGTATCAAAAAGCTTTTGACCTTAACCGGTTGAAACCTATAAATAAAGTCGAAAGAAAAATGCCGGAAATACAAGGTGAATACGTGCCTTACAGAGCCGGAGAAAATTTGGTGCCTGATTTTATTCCTCTGGGAAATGACGAACACCAAGTAAGAATTACAGCTTCAACTCATGATGAATATGCCAATATCCGAAAAAATGATCCCGAAGCTTTGGCTAATACGCGACGTTTACAAGAAAAATTTATGAAACGTATAGATGAATTGACACTTTATGATTTGGACAAGCAAGAAGGAAGTCAAAAGTTATTGGTAACTTGGGGAATTACTGCTGATGCTGCAAGAGATGCTATCGGGCAAATGAGAGAAAATGGCGATAAAGTAGATTTGTTGGTGGTAAAATCTTTACTTCCTGTTTCCGATGAAATATATCAGATTATAGAAAAATATCCCCAAGTTGTAATAGCCGAAGAAAATTTAAATGGACAATTCAAAGAAATTTTATATGGTGTAAAACCCGTAAAAAATATAAAACAAGTTAATAAAATGGGAAATATGATAACTCCTGAAGAAATCATACAAGCATTTGTTTAAAAAATTATCAAAATGACAACTAATAAACCTAAAACAAATTATTTAACCGATAAGAAATTTCCATTTTGTCCCGGTTGTGGACACGGAATTACTATAAATGCACTAAATAAAGCATTGCAAGAATTGAATTATGGTCCCAATGATGTAGTGGTTGTGAGTGATATCGGTTGTAGCGGATTGATAGACCCGCTTTTTGCTACACATACCATTCACGGATTGCATGGACGCTCTCCAGCATTAGGATTGGGAGTGGCTATGGGACTTAATCAAAACAAAGGAAAAAAAGTCATTACTTTCATCGGAGACGGTGGAGCAACCATTGGATTGCAACATATTTTGGAAGCTGCCCGTCGTAATGTTGATATGACTTTGATTGTTTTGAATAATTTGCTCTATGGAATGACCGGTGGACAAATCAGTGGTTTATCTACGCAAAAATATAAGGAAATTATTGATTTTGAACAAGATATACCTCCTTTTGACGTAATTCAATTGGCTTATGCATCAGGAGCAAGAATGGCGGTTCGTGTAAATGCCCCAAACAAGATAAAAGAAACTCTGAAAAAAGCTATTGAAACCGAAGGTTTTACAATTGTCGAAGCCGCCAGTTTATGCCCTTCTTACGGAATGAAACGAATGAATGAATTGGTAGAGGTGATTGAAGAAGAAAATATTTTGGAACATGAACGTCCGGCAACTCAAATTAGAGATAATCAAACCCAATCATTGATTGATAAGAGTCTTGTAATTCAAAAGAAATATGATTCGGATTTAAAAGAAAGAAAAGGAATTTTAATTGCCGGTTCTGCCGGAGGAGGCGTGCAATCCGCTGCAAAATATTTGGCAATGGCAGGAATTTTTTCAGGTTTGGAAGCTACAATGAAAGGAGAATATCCGATTACGGTAGGAACAGGATTTTCAGTAGCGGAAGTAATTTTTGATCAAAAGAAAATCAATTATACCGGCTTGGATAAACCGGACTACTTTATAATTGTAACACAAGACGGTTTGGATAAAGTCAGAAAAAAATTACATCCCGAAGCTAAAATATACATTGAAGAAAAATTGGTTACACCTGAGTTGGAGCAAGAATTTCCGGCGCTTATAAAAGTTCCGTTTTCAAGACTTGCCAATCGAAAAAGTATGGCTTTGGCAGCGGTTACTTATGTTTTGAATAAAGAAGGAATACTTCCGATTGATGCTTTGAAAGAAGCAGTAAGCACACATCGATTGAAAGATATTTTTGTTGGTGTGATTGATAAAGTTGTCGGTTCTTTGGTTGAAAATTAATTCATTTGGTATGAAATTTGGATTATTTTAAAAGATTTTATATATTTAACATTCAAAATTAACCTTATGAAAAAATTAATTTTAAATTTATTAGCAATATTTGCTTTTTCGTTTGCAACACAAGCGCAAGATGTCATTGGAAAATGGAAAACAATAGACGATGAAACCGGAAAACCCAAGTCTATTATTGAAATCTATAAAGAAGGCAATAAATATTATGGAAAAATTGTTGAATTATTAACCGAAGAAAATAAAGACGGAGTTTGTAGAACTTGTGAGACCAAATACAAAAATAAGAATATTATTGGGTTGGTTATTCTCAAAGATCTTGAAAAAGACGGTGATGAATATGAAGATGGAGAAATAATGGATCCTAAAAACGGAAAAACTTACAGTTGCTATATCAAATTGGAGGAACCTGATAAGCTCAAAGTTAGAGGTTACATCGGTTTTTCTTTGTTGGGAAGAACTCAATATTGGTATAGAGTTAAATAATTGAAAATTTTTTATAAAAGCTCCATTGAAAAATGGAGCTTTTATTTTATAATCAAATCCATTTTTTCCAAACCCGTTGCAATTTTTCTGTTATCGGAAAGTCTTGGAATTTTGTTTTGTCCACCCAATTTACCTATGGATTTCATATATTGGTCAAAACCGGATTTTTTGACTTTGGAAATAACCAATGCACGTAAGATTTTTCCTTGGATTAAGTCTTTGTAATACGGATTTTGTTGTAGCATACTTTCTTCTAGAATTTGTGTAAATTTATTGATATCTTCAGGTTCCTTTTCAAACTCAATCAACCATTCATGATAGGGGAGTCCTTCCAGTGGATTAACCTGTGGAGCTACTGTAAATTCCGAAATAATTGCACCGGTTTTTTCCATAGCCGTTTTCATAGCGGTTTCCACTTCTTTGGCAATGACATGTTCTCCAAAAGCTGAAATATAATGTTTAATTCTCCCCGTAACTTTTATACGATAAGGCTTTGTAGAAGTAAACATGACGGTATCGCCTATATTATATCCCCAAAGTCCTGCATTGGTATTTAGGATGAGTGCATAATTTACACCGGTCTCCACATCTTTTAATGAAATACGTTTGGGATTTTCATCAAATATTTGGTTGGCAGGAACAAACTCGTAAAAAATTCCGTGATTGGTCAATAATAACATATCATCTCTGTCGGGTTTGTCTTGATATGCAAAAAATCCTTCCGAAGCAGGAAATAGTTCAATACTGTTTACTTTTCTACCAATCAATTGTTCAAATTTTTTTCGGTATGGTTCAAAATTTAATCCGCCATAGACAAACAAATTAAAATGGGGAAATATTTCTCCTACCGGTTTTCCTGCTTTATCGATGAGTTTTTCAAAATAGGTTTGTACCCAAGAGGGAATGCCGCTGATAAGCGTCATATCTTCGTTTATAGTTTCTTCAACTATTGCATTAACTTTGGTTTCCCAATCTTCAATGATATTGGTTTTCCATGAAGGCATTCGGTTTTTTTGAAGATATCTTGGAACATAATGTGCAGCAATACCGGAAAGTCTACCGGTTTTTATGCCTCCGATATTATCAAGGACAGGACTTCCTTGTAAAAAGATCATTTTTCCGTTGACAAAATCGGCATTTCCGGTTTCATAAATATAATGTAAAAGGGCATGTTTGGCTCCTATGATATGGTAGGGCATAGAGGCTTTACTGATGGGAATGTATTTAGCTCCGGAAGTAGTTCCTGAAGTTTTGGCAAAATACAACGGACGTCCAGGCCAAAGAACATTATACGCCCCGTTTATTATTTCTTCGATATAAGGGCGAAAACTTTCATAATCTTGAAGGGGAACGTTTTGCTTAAAATCATCATAAGAGCTTATTTTTTTAAAATTGTGTTCTTTACCAAACTTCGTGTTTTCGGCTTTACTCAATAAATATCGAAAAGTATTTTCTTGTGCTTTAATAGGCTGTTCTATCCATTTACGATTTCGTTTGATAACTGTCCGGGCATAAATTTTTGCCAGTGAAGATTTTAAAGTCATAATTATTTTTTAAATGATAAATAATTAAGCGGATTGACAGGATTTCCATTAATCCATAATTCAAAATGTAAATGCGGACCGGAAGATTTTTCGCCGGTATTTCCCGAAATTGCAATCACTTCGCCTTGTTTTACTATATCTCCTGCTTTTCTCAATAATTTTTTATTGTGTTTATAAATAGAAATTATATTTCCCGGATGTTGTATAATGATGCTATATCCGGCATCTTTTGTCCAATCAGAAAAAAGTATAATACCATTGGCAATTGATTTAACGGGTGTATTTTGTTTTAAACCGATATCTACAGCAAAATGTTTTTTATTAATATCAAATGTATTGGTAATATTTCCGGTTACCGGATTTATAAAATTATATAATTTTTTATTCTGTGCTCCTCGAATAGAATATTTTTCTCTTTCCGCTACTTCTTTTCTTAATAAAGAGTCCATCTTTCCAGGCGCCAGGTCTAATGTGTCGGGATTTACAATAAAGCGTTTTTTATAATTATGTTCAAATTCTTCAAAACTGATTTCATTATTTAAAACTTTTTTTAATTGATTAAGATAATATTGATTAGTTTTGAGTTCCGTTTCCAAAGAATCTGTTTTAATTTTTAATGAGATTACCTTTTTTTTTAATCCGGGAATAGTATAGCCGGGAATATAAGTTCTTAAAGGAGTAAATGCTATTAAGACAGTAGTAATGATAATCAACAATAAAACAATTAATGAAGTCCAAACATATACATTCAGACGATTTAATCTGAAATTTAATTTTTCTTCATAAGTATCCTCATTTATAATCAATAACCTGTAATGATCGGTTAGTTTTTTTATGAACTTTGATTTTTTTTGATTCTTTGATTTTTCCATTTAGGTGATACATTTAACTGTGTAAAGTTACAAAGCTTTTTTGAAATGAAAACTATTTAATAAAAAAAGACTGCCAGAATATATAAGGCAGTCTTTAATTTTATCTAAAATCCTGATTAAGCTTCTTTGGCTGCTTTCAAAGCATCTTGTTTTGCTTTCATTGCTGCTCTGGACATCTTCACTTGCACTACAACAACATTGTCAGGATGCAATAATTTGTATTGATCATTTCTCAACTCCGATACATAAACTTTATCGCCTATATCCAACTTGGAAATATCTACAACAACTGCGTCAGGTAGGTTAGCGGGTATAGCTCTTACTTTTAATTTTTTTACTATCATACTTAATGTTCCCCCTTTGATAATTCCGGGAGCAACACCTTCGGTTTTTACGGGAACACTAACGCTTACTTCTTTATCAGGGAATAAACGGAAGAAATCTACATGTAAAATTCTATCCGTAACCGGATGAAACTGAATGTCCTGCATAATTGCTTCGTGTTTGCTTCCATCTTCCAATTCAATCACTACCGTATGCGTTTCCGGAGTGTAAACCAATTTTTTAAATTCACGTTCGTCAGCTGAAAAATGCAAGGGTTCGTCACCTCCGTATAAAACGCAAGGGACTCTTCCAGCATTACGTAGGGCTTTGGTTGCTGATTTGCCCACGCTTTCTCTTTTAGAGCCTTTAATTGTTAATGATTTCATTTTCTTTTTTTTTTATGTTTACATTATAAATTTATCACTTATGGATTTATGCGAATGAACATTGTGCATAACCTCCGCAAATAACGGGGCGCAAGTTAGCACTTTTATTTTTTTTGACAAAATTTTTCTTGGAATTGTATCCGTAACAACTAATTCCTTTAACTTGGAACCTGCAATTCGTTCTTGTGCATTGTTTGAAAGCAATGCATGTGTTGCTATGGCTCTTACACTTTTAGCACCTTTTTCCAACATTAAATCGGTAGCCTTTATTAAAGTTCCTCCCGTATCAATAATATCATCAACCAGCACAACATTTTTCCCTTTAACATCTCCGATTAATTCCATTTTACCGATAATATTGGCTTTTTTTCTTTGCTTATAACAAATTACGACATCACTATTTAAAAATTTGGAATAAGCATAAGCTCTTTTGGAACCTCCCATATCGGGAGATGCAATAACTAAATTATCTAAATTGAGATTCTGTATATAAGGCACAAAAATAGTGCTGGAATACAAATGATCAACCGGAATTTCAAAAAATCCTTGAATGGGATCAGCATGCAAATCCATAGTAATTACTCTTGACGCCCCTGCAGCTTCCAACATATTGGCTACCAGTTTGGCGGCAATAGGAACTCGGGGTTCATCTTTTCGTTCTTGTCTAGCCCAACCAAAATAGGGTATAACCGCATTGATATATAAAGCCGAAGCCCGTTTGGCTGCGTCAATCATAAGTAGCAATTCCATTAAATTATCCGAAGGAGAAAAAGTGGATCCAATTAAAAAAACTCTTTTTCCTCGAATAGATTCTTGAAAAGAAGGTTTAAATTCTCCATCTTTGAATCTTTGTAATTCCATTTTTCCTAACGGGATACCATAAGCTTTTGCAATTTTTTTAGCAAGTTCTTTACTGGTGGAAGTAGAGAAGATTTTGGCTTCTTCAAATTTTTTAGCCATGAAAACTTTTTTTTGTTATACAAAAATACAAAATAAAGCGGACAAATTCATTGATAATTTTTAAAAAGTATAAATGATGCATATCCTACTATAAAATTTATTTATAACTTTGTAGTGCAAAATATTTTGATATGACCATAGCACAATTAAAATATCTGTTGGCAGTAGCCAAACATTTGAATTTTACCAAAGCATCACAAGAATGCCATGTTACCCAACCTACTTTGAGTATGCAAGTGCAAAAACTTGAAGAAGAATTAGGCGTCATTATTTTTGACAGAAACAAAAAACCCATTCAAATTACCGAAGTAGGTCAAAAAATAATTGATCAAGCCAAAACCATTGTTAATGAAAGTGCCCGTATAAATGATTTGGTTCAACAAGAAAAAGGATATATCGGGGGAGATTATAAATTGGGAATTATACCGACAGTTGTTCCTACTTTACTCCCCATGTTTATGAAAACCTTTTTAAAAAAATATCCCGATGTAAATCTGGAAATTTTTGAATTGACTACCCAGCAGATAATAGATGAAATAAATGAAGGGAAAATAGATGCTGGGATTGCAGCTACACCTTTGCAAGAGAGTAAAATTATTGAACGACCTTTATATTATGAACCTTTTGTAGGTTTTATACCCGAAAATCACCGGTTGTTCCAAAAAAAAGTTTTGGATGAACAGGATTTGGATGTTAAAGATATCTTGTTATTAGATGAAGGGCATTGTTTTAGAGATAATATTTTGAATATTTGCCGAATGGTTTCGACAGAAAAAAACAGGTTTGAACTGAATATCGGTAATTTTGATACTTTGGTAAAACTGAGTAAGGAAGGTATGGGAATGACACTTTTGCCTTATTTGCAAACCGAAGACCTTTGTCCGGAGGATAAAAAATATTTGAGAAATTTTAAAAAACCGGAACCAGCAAGGGAAGTTAGTTTAATACATTCCAAAGATATTTTTAAAAAGAATATTACTGATGCTTTGTTTAAAACTATTAAAGGAATAGTAAAAGGAGCAATCGAGTTTTACGATGTGAGAATTATCAGTCCGTTACCTCCCAAACCCATCAGATAAATGAATTGGACAGATTATTTTTTTAATGCAAAGCAACGATTATACGGAAATAATAAAAATGAAGATAGTCGTTCCGAATTTCAAAAAGATTATGATAGGATTGTTTTTTCTTCCGCTTTCAGACGTTTGCAAAACAAAACACAAGTATTGCCGTTTCCCAAATCGGATTATGTTCGTAACAGATTGACACATAGTTTGGAAACTGCATCCGTAGGACGTTCTTTGGGAAATATAGTAGGAAAGGCAATAGTTGAGAAGTATCCTGAAATTGAAAAAAAAATAAAAATTTATGCAACAGATTTCGGTCATTTGGTATCGGCGGCTTGTCTGACTCACGATATTGGTAATCCTCCTTTCGGACATTCGGGAGAAGATTCCATCGGTTCATATTTTAAGTCGGATAAAGCCCGAAAATACATTAGTAATCTAACCGAAAAACAAAAAGCGGATTTACAGAATTTTGAAGGAAATGCTTCCGGTTTTAGGTTGATAGCCAATACTCCGGATGTAATTTCAAATTTTCCGGGAGGATTACGTCTGACCTTGGGAACCTATGCCACTTTTGTAAAATACCCGAAAGAATCTTTGCCTCAAAGAAAAAAAGAAAAAAAAGCCAGTTTAAAAAAATTCGGTATTTATCAAAGTGAAATTGGGGTTTTTGAAAAACATATAGCCCAAGCCTTGAATTTATTGCCTCAACACACAAATGAAGGTAAAGCTTGGAAAAGATTTCCTTTAACTTTTTTAGTGGAAGCAGCCGATGATATCTGTTATCATATCATAGATTTTGAAGATGGATATCATATGAATTTTGTTCCTTTTAAATTGTTGGAAGAACTTTTTCAATCGATAATTGATTGGGATGGAGAAAATTATATGCGCTATCGTGATATTTATAGCGAGAGAGAAAAAGTTAATTATCTGAGAAGTTTGGCAATAAATCAATTGGTAAAAGATGCTTCGGAAATTTTTATTGAAAGGGAACGAGAGTTTTTGTCGGGTGATTTGGATGTGCCGTTGTTGGATTTGCTGGACGAAGAAAAATCAAAAGTCTTAGATGATATTATCGGATATAGTGTGGAAAATATTTATCAATCTAATCCGGTGTTAAAAATTGAAGTAACCGGACAAAAAGTTATTCCTAATTTATTACATCATTTTATTCAAGCTGTAATAGCGCCCAAAGATCATAAACAACTGTTTAAGTTGCTCCCCGAAGAATATTGTTCAGGTAAGAATGATTATGAAAAAATACTAAACATAACGATGTTTGTTAGTAATATGACCGATAGACAAGCGGTAGAATTATTTAAGAATTTGAATGGAATTTCATTGCCTGATTATTAATGATTATTAATGGTTTATATATTTATAAATTTTATTATTTTTATTTATTATATTTACATTAAAATTTAAACTATGCTATCCAATGCTTCAAAATATGCTATCAGGGCGGTCTTATATTTGGCCGAAAATAGTTCCCGAAATAATAAATTCGGTGCAAAGTTTATTGCGGAAGAATTGGAAATTCCACGTCCGTTTATAGCAAAACTTTTACAAAAACTTGCAAAAAACAAAGTAATTTCTTCAATAAAAGGTCCTAATGGCGGTTTTTATACAAGTTCTGAAAATTTAAAGAAAAATATCTGTGATATATTAGAAATTATTGAAAACGAAGATATTTTTGACGGTTGTTTCTTGGGACTTCCTCAATGTAGTGATGAAAATCCATGTCCTGTGCATTTTATAGTTTTACCTTTTAAAGAAGCATTATTAAAAAAATTTAAAGAACAGACCATAAAAGATTTTGCCGACGAGGTAAAAAAAACAGGAGCCTATTTATCATTAAAAGGTATTCAAAAGAAAATTTTATAAGAAATATTATAACTTAATTTGAAGTAATGTTTTACTTTGTTTTTTCACAGGCAATTGTTAATAACTTCCTTTGAAACATCTTTTGTGATTTACAAATATATTTTATATCTTTGCAAACCGTTTTAGAAGCGAATTTTATTAATTAAAATTGAAGAGAGTGAATACATTAAGTTACAAAACAGTTTCTGCAAATGACAAAACCGTAAATAAAGAATGGGTTCTTGTTGATGCAGAAGGACAGACGTTAGGGCGTTTGGCTTCAAAAGTTGCCAAATTGCTCAGAGGAAAACACAAACCTTACTTTACCCCTCATGTAGATGGTGGTGATTATGTTGTAGTAATCAATGCCGATAAAATCAAATTGAGTGGAAACAAATGGTCGGATAAGGTTTATGTAAGACACACCGGATACCCCGGAGGACGAAGAGAAATGACAGCAACGGATTTAATGAAAAAAAATCCTATCCGTATGATTGAAATCGCTGTTAAGGGAATGTTGCCTAAAAATAAATTGGGCAGAAAGATTTATAAAAATCTATATGTTTATGCAGGTGCTGAACACAAACAAGAAGCACAAAAACCTAAAAAAATCGATTTAAACAAATTTAAATAATGGATACAATTCATACAATAGGAAGAAGAAAGACATCTGTTGCAAGAGTATTTTTGAATGAAGGAACCGGTAAAATAACGGTAAACGGAAAAGAATTTACAGAATATTTTACTATTCCTGCTCATCAAAAAGCAGTTGTTGAACCTTTTAATGTTACGGATACATTGGGAAAATTTGATGTAACCGCTACAATTAAAGGAGGAGGTGTAACAGGACAAGCCGATGCGTTAAAATTAGGTATCGCTCGTGCTTTGGTAGAAGTAAATCCGGAATTTAAACCTGTTTTGAAAAAAGACAAGTTATTGACACGAGACCCTAGAATGGTAGAACGTAAAAAATACGGTCAGCCCAAAGCTCGTAAGAAATTCCAATTCTCTAAACGTTAATTTATTAATCAATTATTACAAACTTGTTCTTAACTGAAAGTTTAGTTTAGCATCCAAATGTATCCCCAAATGGTACATTGCTAATTTCATAAGGAACGTAAACTAAAATTAAAAAAATGGCAAAAAAAGTAGAAATCAAAGACCTATTAGAATCAGGAGCTCACTTTGGACATTTAACCAAAAAGTGGAATCCTAATATGGCACCATATATTTATGGTAAAAAAAATGGTATTCACATCATCAATTTATATAAAACCGCTGCTAAAATTGAAGAAGCACAAAAAGCTTTGAAACAAATAGCTTCGGCCGGTAGAAAAATTTTATATGTTTCTACCAAAAAACAAGCAAAAGGTATCATTGCCGACCAAGCACAAAAAGTAAAAATGCCTTATATCGCAGAAAGATGGCCCGGTGGAATGCTCACCAATTTTGTTACCATTCGTAAAGCGATAAAAAAAATGGCGGCTATCGATAAAATGAAAAAAGACGGAACTTTTGAAACCCTTTCCAAAAAAGAAAGATTACAAACCGATCGTCTAAGAGCAAAACTCGAAAAAAACTTAGGATCAATCGTAGATATGACACGTTTGCCTGCTGCACTTATCGTGGTTGATATCAACAAAGAACACGTGGCGGTAGCCGAAGCAAACAAATTAGGTATTCCGGTATTTGCATTAGTAGATACCAATACGGATCCAAGAAAAGTAACTTTCCCTATTCCGGCAAACGACGATGCTTCCAAATCCATCGAATTGGTGTTGTCTTATTTGACTGATGCCATTGCCGAAGGTTTGGATATCAGAAAACAAGAAAAAGAAAGAGCAAAAGCAGAAAAAGAAGCTGCTAAAATGATGAAAGAAAAAGCCGAGCAAGACGCCAAAGTAGAAGATAAAAAAGAAGAAAAACCGGAAGAATCCGATACAAAAGAAGTTAAAGAGGATAAAAAAGAAGATTAATTACATAATATTATAAATAAAAAACTATGGCAAAAATAACAGCTGCAGAAGTAAATAAATTAAGAAAAATGACCGGTGCCGGAATGATGGATTGTAAAAAAGCATTGGTCGAAGCAGAAGGCGATTTCGAAAAAGCAGTAGAAATTCTTCGTAAAAAAGGACAAAAAGTTGCTGCCAAACGTGCCGACCGTGAATCTACGGAAGGTGTTGCAGTTGCAGTAATAACAGATGATAAGAAAAGAGGAGTGGTTTTTACACTTAACTGTGAAACCGACTTTGTAGCTAAAAATCAAGATTTTGTTGATTTGGCAAAAAAATTAGGAGAAGTTGCCATTAACTATTCTACCAAAGATGATTTTATGGCTGCACCTTTTGAAAACGGAACAGTTGCTGATAAAATCATTGAGCAAACAGGAGTTATCGGTGAAAAAATCGAAATAGGTGATTTCAAAGCATTGGAAGCCGGATATATTGGTTCTTATGTTCATGCGAACAATAAAATTGCTACCTTGGTAGGACTTTCCGATGCCGTTGAAGGTGTAGAAGAAGTTGCACACGATGTGGCTATGCAAGTGGCAGCTATGAATCCCGTTGCTTTGGACGAAAAAGGTGTTCCTACCGAAGTTATCGAAAAAGAGATCGAAATAGCCAAAGAACAATTGCGAAACGAAGGAAAACCCGAACAAATGTTGGATAAAATTGCACAAGGTAAATTGAAAAAATTCTTTAAAGAAAATACCTTGGTCAATCAAATGTTTATCAAAGACAATAAAACATCTGTTGCCGACTATGTAAAATCTAAAAATCCGGATTTAAAAGTAACCGGATTTGCAAGAGTTGCATTGGGTTAATTTTTTTAAAGTTCAATTTTTTTTAAAAGGTGTCCGTAATTTCGGATGCCTTTTTTTATGTATTTGATAAGATACATTAAAATAATTTTCATTTCATTTGAATTTATGGTTTGAATATACCGGCTTAATACTTTCCTAAAAGCATTTGTCTTTGTCTTGTCTTTTTTATACTTTTGTTTTTTCCAAAATTATGGCACAAACTAAATATATATTTGTAACCGGAGGAGTAACTTCATCATTAGGAAAAGGAATTATATCCGCTTCCTTGGCAAAGTTGTTGCAAGAAAGGGGATATAAAGTTACCATACAGAAGTTAGACCCGTATATTAATATTGACCCGGGCACTTTAAATCCTTATGAACACGGTGAATGTTTTGTTACGGATGATGGTGCCGAAACCGATTTGGATTTAGGGCATTATGAAAGATTTTTAAACATTAGAACTTCACAAGATAACAATGTAACAACCGGAAGAATTTATCAAACCGTCATCAATAAAGAAAGAAGAGGAGAATATTTGGGAAAAACGGTTCAAGTCATTCCCCATATCACAGACGAAATAAAACGTAGGATTCAATTGTTGGGTGATAAAAACAAATATGATATCGTCATTACCGAAATTGGAGGAACTGTCGGGGATATTGAATCTTTACCTTATATAGAAGCCGTCAGACAACTCAATTGGGAACTGGGTAATGAAAATATTGCGATTATTCATTTGACTTTGATACCTTATTTGGCAGCAGCGGGAGAACTCAAAACCAAACCCACGCAACATTCGGTTAAATTACTTATGGAAAGCGGTGTACAGCCCGATATATTGGTATGTCGCACCGATAGAAGTTTATCCAAAGAAATGCGTAGAAAAATAGCTCTTTTTACTAATGTTAAAGAACCAAACGTTATTGAATCCATTGATGCGGAAACTATTTATGATGTTCCCTTGTTGATGGAAAAAGAGGGCTTGGATCAAGTGGTTTTGAAAAAACTGAATTTACCCTTAAAACAGAATCCCGAACTCAAAGAATGGAAAGATTTTTTATATAAATTCAAAAATCCGAAAGATACCATAAGAATCGCTTTGGTAGGAAAATATGTAGAATTGCATGATGCATATAAATCCATTCATGAAGCGCTTATTCACGGAACTACTCATAATCAATTGAAATTGGAAATGGATTGGGTGCATTCCGAAAAATTTTCGGAAAAAGAAATTATTGAACATATCAAGAAATCCGATGGAGTAATCATTGCTCCCGGTTTTGGCAAAAGAGGTACTGAAGGAAAAATTGCTGCCATAAAATATGCCCGTGAAAATAAAATTCCACTATTTGGCATTTGCTTTGGAATGCAATTAGCGGCTATTGAATTTGCTCGAAATGTTTTGGGTTACAAAGAAGCTGGTTCTACCGAATTAACTCCGGATACTCCACAGCCGGTCATCAGTTTATTGGAAGATCAAAAATTGGATTTATTGGGAGGAACCATGCGTTTGGGAAGTCAAACTTGTAAGCTGGAACCCCATACGAAAATCCATAAAATTTATAATATGGATTTGATTGATGAACGGCATCGTCATCGGTATGAATTTAATAGTAAATTTGCAAATGAATTTGAACAACACGGAATGAAAATTGCCGGTCGTGATTTGAAAACCGATTTGGTAGAGGTCTTGGAATTGACAGATCATCCTTGGTTTATCGCTACGCAATTTCATCCGGAATATAAAAGCACGGTTTTAAATCCACATCCGTTATTTATGGATTTTATTAAAACCGCTTATCACTTAAAAAAGAATTGAAAATGGCAAAACAAAGAAAAAATACACCACAAAATACGCAAACCAAACAAAAATTTAATTTTAGATTTTTCTTGACTTATTTTTTGCTTTTCATGTCCACTTGGATGTTGATGAGAAGTTGTGAACAACAGAGAAAACTAAAAGAAGAGGCAGTCAAAGAGCAACGTAAAAAAGATTCGTTACAAAAAGTCAAGGAAGATTCTATTAAACTCGCTTTACAAAAAATCGAAAATACCGGTGAAGAACAAGCCCAAGCGGTTTTAGGAGACTTTTCTTATAATCTCAAAATGGATTCTTTGCAACCGGCAAAAGATATTACTTACGAAAATGATTTGTTCAAAGCCGTAATTTCCAAAAAAGGCGGATATTTTAAAAGTTTTGAATTGAAAAAATACAAGACTTTCGACTCGTTACCTTTGATGCTTGTTAAAAATGATAATGCACATTTTAATTTAAAATTACAAACCAAAGACGGTAAACTTATCAATACCGAAATTTTGGATTTTCATCCGCAAGTAAATAAAGAAGGAGACCAAACGCATGTAATAATGCGAGTTTATGCTGGAGAAGATTCTTACTTGGAATATGAATATATTTTCAAGTCGGATGATTATATGTTTGATTTTAATATCCGAACCAAAAATTTGGAACATGCCATTTCCGATGATTCAATTCCCTTACATTGGGATTTAAAAGCATACCGTCATGAAAAAGGTGTATCTTATGAAAACAGATTTACCACTTTGAAATATGAATTTGATGAAGATGAAACCGATGAGCTGAGTCCTATGAAAGACCAAGATGAAGATGAAGCCAACCATGTGGATTGGGTAGATTATAAGCAACATTTCTTTTCTACATTTTTAATATCCAAAGAAAAACCTTTTGTACAAGCAAAATTCAAGCAAATTAATTTG